>WRNN01000318.1 GCA_009776595.1 Clostridiales bacterium | reverse complement strand
GAGATCACCACCGGCGTAGACGAAACGGGCAAAATCCTCGGCGTGCGCTGTAACTTCCTTCTGGACGGCGGCGCGTATACCAGCCTCGGCATTGCCACCGCCTACTATTCCGGCGGCTTGCTGACGCTTACCTATGATTTCGAGAACTATGAGTTTAACCTTCGCAGGATGTATACCAACCTTCCTGCCTGCGGCGCGCAGCGAGGCCACGGCGCCCCGCAGCCCAAGTATGCTTTCGAAAGCCATTTAAATAATGTCGCGGAAGACCTGGGCATGGATCCCATCGAGCTGCGCAGGCGAAATACCAGAAAGGCCGATACGATCACTATCAACGGCTTCGGCATCCAGTCCTGCCACTTGGACGAATGCATTGACAAGATCGTGGAAGTCACGGACTGGGAGAAGAAGCGGAAGGAAGGCATGCCGAAAAACATAGGCCTGGGCATGGCTACGGGCTCCTTCGTCTCCGGCGCGGGCTATGCGATCGTCCGCAGCGATTATCCCCATTCCTCCTGCATGATCCGGGTTAACGAAGACGGGACCTCCGCGACGCTATACTCCATGTCGGTGGACATCGGGCAGGGTTCGGATACCGCCTACTGCCAGATGGCGGCGGAAGCCATGGGTTACCGGTATGAAAATATGAAAATCGTCGCCGGCGACACCGAAACCACGCCCCTTGATTTTGGCGCCTATTCCAGCCGCCAGACGCTGATGGGCGGATGGGCCTGCAAACGGGCAGGAGAAGAGATCAAGGCAAAAATCCTGGAGACCGCCGGCTTTATGCTGAACCTTCCTCCGGAAGACCTGATCTGCGAAGACGCGATGATCTGGTCCCGGTCCCGCCCCAAAGTGGAGCCCATCACCTTTGAGGAAGTCGCTAAAAAATACTTCATCATCAAAGGTCCGCTGGTGGGTACCGGTGTTTACAGCCCGCCGAGACTGGGCGGCTACTATAAAGGCGCCGCCGTCGCGACGTCGCCCGCCTACAGTTTCTGTGCGCAAGCAGCCGAAGTGGCGGTCGATGAAGAAACCGGGCAAGTCGATATCCTGCATGCCTGGGACGTCCATGACGCGGGTCAGATCATTAACCCGAACCTGATGAAAGGTCAGGTCCACGGCGCTTTTGCCATGGGCTTCAGCGAATCGGTTTACGAGCAGGTGCTGTTTGATGAAAACGGCAAGCTGATTAACCCGGATCTGACGAATTACCGCTTGATCACCGCTAAGGACATGTGTAAGTTTGACAACTATCTCATCGACGCTACCGATGAAGTTGCGGGTCCCTGGGGCGTGAAAGAGGTGGGAGAGGGCGCAAATAATCCCACAATGGGCGCGATTCGCAACGCCATCATGGACGCGGCCGGCGTCAGCGTCAGTTCTCTGCCGATCACCGCGGAGAAGGTATGGCGAGCGTTGAAAGAAAAGAAAGCCGCGGAGAAAGCCGCAGCAGGAAAAGAGTAAACGAATCTTCGTTCAGCACGGGATTCGAACCTAAGGCAATACGAACAGCAGCCGCCTCGGTTTTGATCGGGCGGCTGTGTTTTTGTTGTTCTTGTACTGTAAAATCATCAAATTGGAGCTAAATGAAGAATTATTTGTAGAAATAATCCATTGCATCCATACTTCGTTCACAGTATAATCAACACATAGTTCCATTAGGACTAAACCGGCGTCGCTTGACGACGATTATAAGCAAACACAACAGAACGAAGGTTCTATCATGGAGGGCCCCTGTCCTCCTTCAGGATATATTGCGCACGGAAGGAAAGCCCGGCGCTTCGTAACACTTGAGATCGATCAAGTCGAAAAGCTTACCTGATTGCGGCTTATTTTACATGCCATTTCGCTCTGTTCCGCCTGTGATAAAGACGGCGCTATTTGCTTATGCATAATTTACCCCGGAATACGGATAGGAGTGATAAAATGAAAAGTATTGGCATGAAACTGACCGCCATTATGCTGTGTATTATTATACTGGGCATCGTGGCGACAGCCGGGTTTTCTACCATTTTTTCTGCAAACGTAATTAAACGGGAGTCCCTGAAAGGCATCGAAAGCGAAACTGCCCGGCAGGCGCTGATGATGGACAACTGGATGACAACCCATATGGCTACCGTCGCCGCCGCAGCGGCGGCACTGACACGAATCGACGACTTCTCCAAGGAAAATTTATCCGGCATTCTGGCTGAAATCCTCAGCCGCAATAGCGTATATCAGGATGTGTATATGGGTTTCCCGAATAATACCGCCATCATGGGCAGCGGATTCCCCATAGAGCAGGAGTATGCCAATGGATGGAGGGCGACCGAGCGCGACTGGTACAGCCTGGCTATGGGCGATACCGACAAAGCACAGATTAAACCTTTATACGTTGATACGGCGACAAAAGAGTTATGCATTACCGTTTCTCACGCGGTAAAGCGGGACGGCGCGGTGCTGGGCGTCGTCGCCATCGATATCCTGGTCAACTATTTGCAGGATATGGTGTTTTCCGCAAAGCTGGATTCCCATAACTATATTATGCTCCTCAACGTGAACGGCGACATCCTGGTCCATCCGGACGCCGCGTACGCCCCCAATGCCAACGGCGATTATCAGAACTTGGCTAACATTGCGAATCGCAGCTATGCGGCTTTGTGGGCCAAAATTTCCGCCGGCGACGGCGTGTATCTCTATCGGGATGCGGATGGCACGCAAAACTATTACGGTTCCAGCAAACTGGGATCCACCGGCTGGTATACGGTGTCCCAAATACCGGAAAAGGTCATTACCCAGCCNATTACCAATATGCTGCTGATCGTAGTTTTGATAACGGCAGCCGCTTTACTTGCCGCGGCGTTTTTGATCTTCGTATTCATCAAGAATATGATCACCTTACCCCTGACCCACTTAAGCTCCTTTATGAAAAAGGCCAGTGAAACCG
>WRNN01000317.1 GCA_009776595.1 Clostridiales bacterium | reverse complement strand
GCGCGTTAATCAGGAAATCCGCCTCCAGCGCTTCCTGACAAACTTTGACGGAGAATCCGCCGTAATCCAGAACACTGTAGCGATCCCGCTTGAGATCGATCAGAGGGATATCGTATTTCTTCGATAAAGCTTCATAGCCACAAACTTGAAACGCGCGTTTCGTACTATCGCCCACCCATGAGCCTTCGATGATCCGGATATGCTTCACGCCGAAATCTTTCAAATAAAGAATAATCCCTTCTATCACTTCGGGATGCGTGGTAGCGCCTCCGGCTGCCGGGCTTGCCAGGACAAGGTTAGGCTTGATCGCGACGCGATGCGCCGGTTTCAGATAATCCGCGATGTCGGAGGCCGCAAGGCAATCATAGGTGTTCTGTGCAATATGGCTTCTATAGCTTATCACAATCATGGCAACGCTCCTCATAAACATGGGGCTGTCAATTACTCAACGTTTCCCGGTAGACGCCGAAGCTGTCCGGCGTGATATAGTCGGTGTAGAAGCCCGCCGCTCCGTTTTTTGATAAAGGGATGATATCCTCAAAATGATTGACGGTATGGACATAGACGATCTTCCCGGCAGCCGCCAGCAAAGAAGGCAATCCTTCAAGCAAATCCTCCTCCGCAACCGGTATGGCTACAACTTTTATTCTATCCTGTGACAGAGCGAAGGCGGTCACTTCATCCAACGTTGCTTCTGAGGCATACAAAGTGTAGATCACACTGGGAAATTCATAAGTCTGCATAATATACCCAAAGGTAGCCTCGTCGTAACACTGCGGGATGACACGCGACAACAGCGCCGGATCCCGTTTGATTGCCTCGTCATATAGACAGCGGAATTGGAGCAATGCCTCCTCAGGCGCCGCTTCGTAGGATTTCGTATCCGTGATGATGAACATATCCGCATTTACCATCATTTCATCGAGAATATCCTCCAGCATGGCCGTTGTATAGGCACCGTCAAGCGGTACGAACGCACGCCATGCAGCCTCCGACATAGGCTTGCCGTCAAGGTTCCCGAAATTGCGCCAGTCATGGACTGCCGCAAGCTTGTGATCGCTGGTCAGGCTAAGGTCAAACTCAAAGACTCTGTGTCCCAGATTGTAGTTTTGAATCAGCGCTTCGATGGAATTCGTGTATCGCAGCGCACCTGCCGGATGCCGCAAGCCGCCCCCCGCATGGGCTACAAGGGGCGGGAACGCGGTCGTCCACGCATGCTGCGCGTAGGTAATGCTTTCCATTGTTAATATGCCGTCAATGTAGAGAAAATCACAGTTTACGATCCCGGACAGGCGCTCCGCCCGTATCCAGACAAGCTGCGCATACCGAAGGGTATCGCCGGAAATCGTGAATCGATACCGGTTTTTGTAGGCTGTCTCTTCATCTAAATCAAAAAGCAGCTCGATCCGCGGGGATTGCCCTTTGATAAACAGTAAGCCCTCGTCCCCGGGCGTATACCCGGCAAGAAGCATCGCTTCCTCCAGCGGAACATAGCCCTCACGTATGAGCGCGGCGCGTAACTCCCGCTGATTCCAAATCACCGCAAAAGAGGACGCCGCCGCGCACAGCGCAAGGACAAACACTGTCAGACTGATTCTCCAGGCCTTCGGCATGTTGGTGTACCTGATCCTATCCTACTGCGTAACGGGCGAGTCCTCCGTCCGGGGCAGATATTCCCGATAGATCAGGTCTTCGCTGCAAATATGATGAATCCACCACTGCTTCAAAAATTCCATGAACGGATAAGGGTCTTTGCCCAGCATGCTCTCCCTTCCTTTATCGGCTAACTGCGCCGATAGCGCCTGGTGCAGCTTAATGTGTTTCTCCGTCTTTTCGTGGCCCAGCTGTTCCAGAAAACTCTCCTCAATCCGGAAATGGATTTGTGTATAATCCTTCATCATATCTATGATCGGGACAAGCGTTTCCTTCATATAATTATTTTGCATCGCGAAATATAGCGAGTTGATGGTGGTGACGATTCCTCTGTGATGTTCGTCAATGATCGGTATCCCCAGATTGTATTCGGGATTCCAGACAATAAAAATATTGTGTCTCAACAAGACTGCATGCTTATCTTTTTCCATATATTCTCCTTATGTTAATTCTTCTGCAATTCGTCGCGCCATACCGAAGCATGGCCCTGTTTTGTGTGCATTATAATTTCAGTATGCGGGCAGCATTACCGCCCAATATACGATCTATGCCCTCCGCCGCCAGCGGCAGGCCCCCTATGGTCTCCATATTCTGTTTGATCATACTTATTCCGGGCCAGTCGCTTCCAAATATCACCTTGTCCGTATTGCGGTCAAGCTCCGGAAAGTAGGTCATCAGCCTACTTGGAGGCAGGCCGGATATTTCCATGAAGACATGGGGATGGTGCCTTGACATAAAGAAGGCTTCGTCGTACCATACGCCCCGTCCCGAATGGGCCATCACAAGCACCAGTTCGGGGAAGTCCCGGGCGATATCGTCCACGTCAATCGGATTGCCATATTTGATGCGGGATTGGGGAAACACGGACGACCCTGTATGGATCAGAACAGGAATCTCCAGTTCCTGCGCAACCTGATACAGGGGGTACATGCGCGGGTCGCCGAGGTAATAGTGCTGATACGTGGGATAGAGTTTCAGTCCGCGAAAGCCCTCGTCTTCTACTTTGCGCCTGAGTTCCTCCCCCAAATGCATATAGACATGCGGGCTGACGTCGCAGAATGGGATAAGCCTGGACCGGCCTCGACAGAAATCGCGAACCTGTTCGTTGCTGCATATGCCCGTGGTAACCGGATTCAGCTCCGCCAGAATACAGGCGTAGTCTACACCCTCCGCCGTCAGCAACTCTTCAAACGCGCCGGGGTCGCTGTAGCGCTCCAGATAATCCTCATCCCCGGCCGGCAGCGTCTTCTTAAACCACGCTAAGGCCTCGGGCTGGAACGGATGATAAACC
>WRNN01000316.1 GCA_009776595.1 Clostridiales bacterium | reverse complement strand
CCCCGCTTTCTCCGTCAGGGCATACGCCAAAAAGCCGCTTGCCGCAAAGAGCAGCAGAAGCAGCAGCCAGCCAAGGACCGGATGAAGGCTTCGAAGCGGTGCAGCCGGCAAAGACAATACGCCGATCAGAAAACCCGGAAAAAAAGCCAGCAGAAAACGCGACAGGGACCTGCGCTTTCCTTCTCCGGGCAGAAGAAGCGCATAAAGCAGCATGGCCGGTACAGCCAGCAAGTACATACCGCGGCTGAGCGTCAGCACAAAAGCCAAAAAAATAAGGTTGGCCCCGCCTGCGGTATACAAGGCGCCCCTCCTGTACCATTTACCGGCGCTTGGCTTAGTATAAACATCCCTGAAGACGAAACGGTGGCAAGCGGCGAACCAGGCTGCCATCAGGAAGGAAGCCGTCGTATTCGGATACTGGAATACCGACGAAAGCCGGTCACCCAGCATCATTTGGAACAAAAAGCCATCCTGTCCCTCCATCAAAGGCCCGCTATTAAAAAAAGCATTGACCGCGCCGGCAAAATATCCGCCCCATACCCCGTCCAGGCCAATCAGGGCGACAATCACCCCGGCGTAAGTCAAAGCCTTCGCCAGCCATTGCTCCAACGGGATTTTCTGCCGGAGGGCCCCTAAAGCCAGTACCAGCAGAAGCAGGGCGCTATTCTTGCACAGGGCGTAAACCGAATCGTGCAGATTGACCGCGTTCAGCAGCGAAAGGAGGGAGGCGGCCGCCAGCAGCAGAAACAGCCCCGCGATGAAGGGCTGCCCCATATCCAAGCCATCGGCCAACCTGGCCTTGAGAAGGACAACAAAGGAAAAAACAGAGAGAAGGATGACCACCGCAATGCTGTTTTCCTCATACAACAGTCCCTGCCACAACAAGCTTACGCATACCGTCGTCAATAACAGAAAAGCCATGACTTCTTCAAAAAAAACGGAGTCCTGACGCGCCATGACTCCCGCCCTATTTTTTTTCTTACCGCCGGCCATACAGTCCTCCCACATCGGAAAGCAGTACCATGGATAGGAAGCAGATTAATGATGCTATTGATTATCTCATTTTTTTATGCCTTTGTCCATTTCTCTGTAAACACGATTTGAACAAATTGTTATCATTCATCCCGACCTCTGTTAACTTTTCCTTCTTTGTAATAGAATAATGGTACATCTCTTCGCCCGGGAGGATAGGAATGGCTAGAGTCCGCCCAACAGTCGATCAACACTTGCAACAGGATCATATACATGCAGGTAAGCGCGGAACCCGTCCGGAAATGTCGCGTATATCGGGCCGTCGCCGGTTCGCAGACCGCTTCAGATTACCGGTTTTGGCAGTTCTTTTTTTCTTGCTCGTATTCGCCGTTCCCGGGCTTGCATTTGGCGATACGGTGAACGAAAGCGATCTTTCTCCCACCCTTCTTACCGCCATCAAGGACGTGACCGGCTTGAATCCCGTATTCCCCATTCAGTCGGATCACGCTTTTTTTAAAGCCGATGCGCTGGACTTGAGAAGCAAATCCATCTCCAGCCTGAAAGGGATCCACTACTTCAGCGAACTGACCAGCCTCAATGTGGATTATAATAAACTGTCCACCCTGAGAGGAATCGTCTTTCCGGACAATATCCGCACGCTGTCCATCGCGCATAATAGTATCATTACGCTGGCCGACGTCCACTGGCCTGCCAGGATGAGAAGCCTGGATTTGCGAAATAACCGGCTCAGCAGCCCGCTGGAGGTCAGCTTTCCCGGCGGCGTCAGCTCCATCGTATTAGACAACAATTTTCTCACTTCGAAGGCAATCGAAATTCCCAGAGATTGCCGTCTTTCCCTTGCCGGCAACTTCATCTATGAGGCAAACGCCATTCGGCCCGCCGCTTTGGTGGTCAGCGGCATTCGCAGTATCAGCCTTTCTCCGGGGGAGCAAAAACCCATCCCCTTTATGAGCATCACCTCCTCCGCCAATCCCAATAATCAGGTGCCGTCTCATCTGGTTACCGCGCAGCTTATCGGCGGCGCGGAAAGCCCCGTCCAGCTCCGGCGGGAGGAATACCGCTTTCTTATCTCGGCGGAAAGCGCCGGCAGCGATTTTCTCATGATCAGCCTGAATCTTTCGACGTATCAGATCAACCAATATGAAAACATGAGTCAGACTTTCTATAAAACCTCCATCCCCATCACCGTATGGCAGTCCGCGGAAAACAGGCCCGGCGCCGCTTCCGCCAATAACGGCGACAATGCCTTATTGACCGCCCTGAGCGGGCGGAGCAGCAACGCCGTATCGGATATGACAAGATACGTCAACGGTACCGCGACCTTCAGCCCCGGGCTGTTGGCGCAGTTAGCCAGTCAAAACCAGAAGCTCATCCTGACTCACGATTTCGGGAATCTCACCCTGGATCCAAAGAATCTCCAACACATCGCGGACCAGGCAAGCGTCAGCTCCGACGCTTCCATTCAAATCTCCCTGAACATCCACGATTACCGCCTGTCGGGCATTACGCCCAGCCGATTCAGTGACAGACAAATCCAAATCCTTCCCTATCGGGATTTTGCTTTCTCCGTACAACTCCATCTGCCCGGGGAAGACCTGGTCGATATGGACCTGGGCGCGCCTGTGACCGCGGTGCATTATGTGCAGAATCAAGGCTTCAGCGCCTGGGATTTAACGCACCTCACCGCATTTAAAGACAATACCTCCTCCCTGGATCTCCTTGGGGGTGCGCTCAACGCCACCAACACCAGTTTTAGTTATATTCTCAGCGGAACGGGCCGCTATGGACTGGGCACGCGGTCGACGCCTGTCCGCTGGCTGGACCTGGCGATCAACTCCACCCAGATNCTCCGCTGGGACGGTACCGTCAGTGTTATCAATCCCGCGCCTTTGCTCTATCGCGGCGCAACACTGGCGCCCCTGCGCTCCATATTTGAAGAGCTGGGCGCCGCCGTCGTCTGGCACGG
>WRNN01000315.1 GCA_009776595.1 Clostridiales bacterium | reverse complement strand
AACGCAGTCTTTCCCGCTATACTTTGCCATACGCAGTGATTTTCGCCCCGCCTTTGCCGCGGCGCAGCAGGAGATACGTCAGGCAGGGGCCGCGGTGCCTTTTATGAATGTCCGCCGCGCTTTGCCTGGACTGAGCGATCCGCTGCCCGACCTCGGCCAAACCCTGGACATCATCGGCCGCGCCCTGGAGATTCCGCCTAACGCGGTACTCATGGAGCCGAATAAGGATCCGGTCATCATCGTAAAGGAAGCGGATGGAAGCGGCGGGCTCTACGCCCTGGCGGATGATACGATCGAGGCGTCCGAGTACGACGCTTATGAGATCGCGCCGGAAGGCGGCGGCCTGGTCAGCGCCCCGCTGACGGGCAGCTACCTCAGCCTTACGCCTATACTGAACAAGGCAGGCTGGTATTCCGGCTATGATATCGACACGCACCCTTTACTTTTGCTTAAGCTGCGCAATATAACCGGCCTGATCCCCGGCGTGACGACCTTCGGCGAGGAACTGGCGCTGCTTTACACCAGGCAGCAGATCGTCGCCTCCTCCGTCCGCGAGATGCTGGATTGGGTCTGGACCGGCGCGGCGTTTATACAAGTGTAAAGCGTTCAAATTAGTACCTTACGGACTTCATGATGATTCTTAACAACTGCCTCTAAAACAAGCCAAGGCCCGCGATGCTTTCTGACGTCGCGGGCTTTGCCCGTGTTTGCCCTGTTCTTGCCCGTCGTGTCCGTTTGCGTTCCGGATGCAAATGGGTTAAACTGTAGCCACGCAGGTTCTTCGGCAGTGGATTTTCCTGCAATAAACAAACGACGGAATCGGAGGAGGTGCGGAAAATGCGGCGGTTCAACGTGACGGGTGTATGCGTTCCCGAAAAGCACTACATGGTCGACATAAGCGGCAAGTTGGTGCAGATCAGGGAGATGGTCGACCGGGGCGACTATTTCACCATCAACCGCGCCAGGCAATATGGTAAGACCACGACCTTGTCGCTCCTAAAAAAAATACTCAGAGAGGACTACATTGTGGCGTCGATAAGCTTTGAGGGGCTGGGCGACAATAGTTTTGCCTCAGACGAGGCGTTTTGCGCCGCATTTATAGATTTGGTTTACGAAGCATTGGCGTTTTCTGACGTGCCCGACGGCTACAAGGAAAGCTGGCTCGATACAAAAGTCACGGATTTCAGAGGCTTGAGCCGCCACATTACAACGATGTGCAGGCCAGACGCTATCGGCGCAGGAAAAAGGCTTGTACTGATGATCGACGAAGTCGATAAGACGAGCAACAACAGGACCTACCTGCACTTTCTAGGGCTGCTCAGGGACAAATACCTGAGACAGCAACAAAGTGAAGACTATACCTTCCACAGCGTCATCCTAGCCGGAGTGTACGATATCAGAAATATCAAACTGCGTATGATCAACGAAGGCGTTTATTTGCCCGCAGCCACAGAAAACGCGATCTACAATTCCCCTTGGAACATTGCGGCGGATTTCAGGGTGGATATGTCCTTCAGCCCCGACGAGATCGCCACAATGCTTACGGATTACGATGCAGACCATGGCACAGGCATGGATATCCACGCGCTCGCCGGCGAGATACACAGCTTCACGAGCGGCTATCCGTTCCTAGTATCCAGGATATGCCAAATCGTAGATAGTGCGCCGGAAAAGGACTGGACGCCCAGGGGTGTGCAGAAAGCATTGAGTAGCATCCTCCGTGAACGAAACACGCTGTTCGACGATTTATACAAAAACATGGAAAACAATCAAGGTCTGTACGATTTACTCTATGACGTCCTGATGCTCGGTAAAAAAAGGACCTATGTCGTCGGCAGCCCCGCCGTGGATATTGCTGACATCTATGGCATTATCAAAGAAACAGATCAAGGGGTAGCAGTGTCCAATAGAATATTTGAACTGGTCATCTGCAATTACTTTATTGCGAAAGATGAGGCATTGCCAAAAAGGCGCATCACAAGCGTCCTGCAGGAGGACGTGGTGGATGGCGGACACTTCGATATGGAACTGTGCCTGCGCAAGTTCGCGGAGCACTATGCGGAGATATTCAGCGAGCGGGACGCCGCGTTCCTCGAACGGGAGGGGCGCCTGCTGTTCCTGTCCTACCTGAAGCCCTTGATCAATGGACAGGGCTTCTACCACATCGAGAGCCAGTTCACGGACCTGCGCCGCATGGACGTCGTAGTAGATTTCGGCGCTGATCAGTTCATCATCGAGCTGAAGCTGTGGAAAGGCGAGGCAGCGCATGAGAGGGCATACGAGCAACTGGCGGGCTACCTGGGCAGTAAGGGCGCTACAGAGGGCTACCTGCTGACTTTCGACTTCCGTAAGGGCGTGGAAAAGCAGCCACGAGCCGAGTGGGTGGACTTCGACGGGAAGCGGCTATTCGATGTGATTGCGGTGGCGGACAATGCCTAAAAAATGCATTCCCAGTGGCCGGCGGATGAATTGTAACTTGCTTGATTGAATCTGCAAAAAACGAGGGAGAGACGAATAGTATGCCGATTGCATTAACAGGTCAACCAGAGGTAGCTCGTAAAATCAAGATGATTACACCAACAACAAAAGCTGTATCCATTAATTCTTCATATCTGTTTTATTCTAACAATCCGGAATATGTTTCCCTATCTGATTGTGCAGATCGTACACGTTTTCTATATAGAGATACCGTCACAGGCGCCGGGCAAGTATATACCTGGCACAATAATAATACAGGCAAAGCTTTAACAACATCACTATTGATCTATAACTACAATGCGTTTGCCGTCACCGTAACAGCAAGCAATTACGGATTATCCAACAATGTTTCGAACGATGCGGCTGCATGGAAAAGCTATTTTGACGGAAATAATATAAGCATTTCTGTACCGGCAGGCGGGTACAATAATCTATTCAAACGAACCGTTTCGAATGGAAATAACTGGGGAGTGGTATCGCGACTCAGTATTAAGAATTGT
>WRNN01000314.1 GCA_009776595.1 Clostridiales bacterium | reverse complement strand
TCCATAGTTGACGGGCAAATGGAAGCGGAGGGGATGATCACGCTGACATTCAGCAATAATGTGATCAACGAATCCGTACGCGAAAACAATAGGCAGTCGATCAGCCTGTATGACGACAGGCAGAATGAGATTCCGATCGAAGTCATCATGGCCGACGAACAGATTCAACCCGACGCCAAGCGGGACATAGCCGTTAAACCGGTGGTTTCCCTTACGCCGGGCGCTTCGTATACGCTGGTGGTAAGCCAAACGATGCAGGCTAAAAACGGCGCCTATGCTGATAAGGTGTATTCTATCGCGTTTTCAATCACGGAATCCGGGGCATCGACCGGTGCATCGGCCGATGCGTCAGACGCTGCGTCAGACGCCGTCCCGGCTCCGTTGGCGGCGCCTGGCAGCGGGAATAGCGCGGAAGCGGTTTCTTTGCAGGCGCCGGAAAACGCAGATCCGTCGCAGCGCGCTGTGCAGCGGGCTCCGGAGCGAAGCCCCGGCATGCGCCTGAATGCCCTGTCGATCGTAATGTTCGCCTGCGCGGGGCTTGCTTTGTGCGCGCTGATCGTCGTATTGCGCCTCAGGAAAAGGCCGACGCCTTGATGGATACGCTTGAGAAACAAGCGGCAAAGCCTGCGCTCCTGCTGGTTTTCATCACATTGCCTTTCGCCGCGGTCCTGCTTTCCCTCTGTACGGGGCGTTATCCCATCCCGCCGATAACCGTTTTCCGGGCGCTTCTGCAAAGCGTCTCCAGCCGCCAGAGCGGCGTGAGCGCCGAAGCCATGACGATTATCACCGGTATACGCCTGCCGCGTACCATCATGGGCGTATTTGTCGGCGCTGCCCTTGCCGCAAGCGGTACGGCTTTTCAGGGCGTATTCAGGAACCCCCTCGTCAATTCCGGCATACTCGGCGTATCCTCCGGCGCCAGCCTTGGCGCGGCGATTTCCATTCTCCTGTTTCAGAATGCTACGCTAACGCCCGTCTTTGCCTTTACTTTCGGCTTAATGGCGGTGTTCCTCAGCTATATCGTCGGAAGGGTACACAACAGCACATCTACGGTCACGCTGGTCCTTGGCGGCACAATCATCTCCTCCATTTTTTCTTCCCTGCTGTCCTTCGTCAAATATATCGCGGATCCCCTGAACCAGCTCCCTGCCATCACCTTCTGGACGATGGGCAGCCTTGCGTCAATCGTCGTCTCGAATATGAAGTTTGCCATCGTTCCGATTATACTGGGGATTATCCTGCTGCTTTTCAACGGGTGGAATATCAATGTGCTGTCTATGGGGGATCAAGAAGCCAGAATGCTCGGACTGAATACAGGCGTCACGAAGCTGACGGTAATCCTGGGCGCGACACTGGCGACAGCCGGCGCGGTTTGCGTCAGCGGCACCATCGGATGGGTGGGACTCATCGTACCGCACATCGCCAGGATGCTCACGGGGAATGATAACCGCAGGTTGATGCCGGTCAGTATATCCATGGGGGCGTGTTTCCTGGTCATGATCGACGTACTCTGCCGGGTGATCTCCAATGCGGAGATACCCATCGGCATTATGACGTCCATCATTGGCGGACCTTTCTTCATCTATCTGATCAAAAAGAAAAAAGGGGACGGCTGGACATGAAGGCGCTGGAGGTTTCGGGCGTCAGTTTCGCTTATGGGCGTGACACTGTACTGAAAGATATATCCTTCGCGCTGGATCGCGGCAGCGCGCTCTATCTGCTCGGGCCGAACGGCTGCGGCAAATCGACGCTGTTAGGCTGTATCCTTGGTTTCCATCGTCCCGGGTCGGGTACGATATTGGTAGAGGGCAAGCCTGCGCATCGCTTCAGCGCCAGGCAGTTTGCGGGAATGGTGTCCTATGTGCCGCAGATCCACGAGAAATCCTTTCCATATAAAGTAGCCGAAGTGGTATTGATGGGACGTACGGTTTCCCATGGCGCGTTTTCCTCCCCGGGGAAAGAGGATAAACGGCTGGCGCTGGAAGCATTAGAGAGAGTCGGGCTTCAGGATTTTGCGGAAAGGCGGTACACCGAGTTAAGCGGCGGCGAACTGCGCCTGGTGCTCATCGCCAGGGCGCTTTGTCAGGATTCGCAGTTGATGCTGTTGGACGAACCGACGGCGCANCTGGATTTTAAACATGAAATCAACGTNCTTGCGATTCTGACAAAACTCATCCGCGATACGGGCTTGACCGTGTTGATGGCTTCCCATTCGCTGAATCATCCGTTTTATTTTGAGAATGAAGGGATCGATACGCGGGTTGCGCTGATAGACGAGGGACGGATTCTACAGATCGGAACGCCCGCGAATGTCTGCACAAGAGAAAACTTTTACAACGTATACGGCATTGAATCCAGAGTCAAAGTACATCACGAAGACGGTAAGGATAGGCATTATGTCATCTCGTGGAAATAGGGTGGGGAGGATGGGCGCGTGAAAAACAATACAGGTTATGGTGACAAATACAGGCGAAAGTCCGGCCGGACTCGCGTCATTGCCGTGATAGCCGCCGCGGTACTGCTGCTGTCGGCCTGCTCCGCGGGAGGGGCGCCTGCAGCGCCTCAATCCGGTAAGACAGTCGTCGACTATCTCGGGCGCGAGGTCGCCGTGCCGGAACAGGTGGAATCGGTAGCGGTCTTATACAATTATATCGGACAGGTGGTTGCCCTTCTCGACGGCGGAGACATGATACAGGCAGTAGTCGAGGGAATGAAGAGGGATGAGCTCCTGCGGCGAAAGATACCCGGCATCGCGGACCTTCCCGTCCCTTCCGGGCAGAGCTCGATCAACATCGAAACGATGATGACCATCAAGCCGGATATTACCCTGATGCGCTATGAAACCGCCATGAATACCGGGGATATCGAAAATATGGAAAAAGCCGGCTTTCTCTACGCCGTCGTCGATTTCTTTGATATCGAGACGCAAAAGGAGTCGATCCGGCTGGTCGGCGAACTCATCGGGAGGACGGCGCAGGC
>WRNN01000313.1 GCA_009776595.1 Clostridiales bacterium | reverse complement strand
GAGAGCCCCCCGGTTTCCGAGAATCCTCCGGTTTCCGGCGATACCTTGGTTTCCGAGGATCCCCCAGATTCCCGGGCCCCCATGGTTTCCGGGGAGGGGCAGCCCCCTCTGAAGGACGCGTTTGACCAAATTCGCAGCCTGGCCGAGCAGGGGAAATGGCGCAAGGCGCTGCGGCAAGCGGAAAGTATCCCGCATCAGAGCGTGCGCGTCCTCCTCATTCAAGGTTGCCTTCATGCTTCCGCAAAGCATTTCGGCGCCGCGTCCCGGGTTTTCGTCAAGGCACTGGANAAGGATTGCGCCAACNCGCTTGCTNTAGCCGGTTTGGCGGANGCTGCAAAACGCAGGAAAGGGAGCTGGTGGAACAGATGAAGAATCACTACGCAGTACTGGATATCGATCCTTCGGCAGACGCGCAGCAGGTCAAACGGGCGTACTTCGGGCTTGTGCGGCAGTACCCGCCTGAGCGTTTCCCCAGAGAATTCAAAGAGATCCGCGAAGCCTACGACACGCTTTCCGACGAAAAGAAGCGCAGCGCCTATGATGAAGCCGGCGACATGCCGGANCAAGCTGTATTCCCCTTCAATCAAGCCAAGATCATGATGGAGAGAGGTTTCCCCGACCAGGCTGCGGAGACTTTGGGAAATCTGCTGAAGTATTATCCGCAGGTTCCCCTTATCCGTGTAGAATATGCCCATGCACTGGAATTGCAGGGCAAAACCGGCATAGCGATCCGGATTTGGGAAGAGCTTGTCCAGCAATCGCCAGATGACGCCTCGTTCACGAAGGCGCTTGCCAATGCTTACGATAAACGCGGCTGGAGGAAAAAAGCCCTCGCCATGTACAGGCGTCTCACGGTAATCGACGGCGGCGATGCGGAACACTGGATCCCGATGATTTTGCTTCACGCCAGCGCGTCTGAATTAAGCGAAGCAGAGGAGGTCTGCCTCGATGCGCTCGAAGCCATGAGGAGTCGCGGCAACGAAAGCGCCAGGCTCTATGCTTACGCGGCGGTATTCTCCTCAAACACTGACCCTTCATTTATGGAAGGGATGTTAAAAGACATTCTTCGCTTGATCCATGAAGGCAAAGCAGATTTTGGCGAAAATGCCGGCGACGTCGTCTCGCTTCTTTTGGTTTTCATGGAGATGAGAGATGCTATGCAATTATTTCCCTACATTCGGGAAATTGTCGCTTCCCTCCCCTTTGTGGAAGAAGATTTACGGGAACGGCTGTCAAATGCAGAGCGGATCTGCGAGATTCGCGAGCTGGAAAGCAATGGCTTTTCCGATCTGTTTCATGACCTCTTTCTCACGCTGGTCAATGACTGTGACTGTGACGACTGCAGGAGAGTGATTCTGCTGGCGGAGTTCACGATTCTGAAAGATAGGGACGCCTATCGCACAGAACTGATACGCCTGCATAAAGAATATCCGCAGCTCTATGCCCTTCACGCTGACTTTTTCAATGAAGCGCTACGGACGCGGAATGTTGAAAAGATGCTATTTCAGCGCGTGAAAGTCATGACAAAGAACGGGTATATGCCTACCCACTCTTCCCATGCTTTATTCGAAGACGAGGAAGACGAAGAGGAGGAGGCCTTTGTCATACAGGAGACTGTACGCCGCGAGGGGCCAAAAATCGGGCGCAACGACCCCTGCCCATGCGGCAGCGGCAAAAAGTACAAAAAGTGCTGCTTGCTGAATGCGGCAGCCGGCTAATAGCCCTGCTCACCATCCGCGGGCATAGCAGCATAAGGCAAAGCGAGTTATATGTGAAGCGCATATTGGATAAGACAGTTTGAAGCTTGAGCTAAAGAATGGGAGGGATGATGCTATGTGGCCAATGCCTGAATTAACGGATNCAGAAAATCGAATGCTGCAGGGCGAGGAAGGGCCGGTGAAGCAAAAGTGCATGCAGTTTCTGGTTGAGATGTGCCGGGTCGCCGGAGCGGCGCGCCTTGTCGACCTGGACGGCACCGGTGATATGCATACGCCCGGCCTGAGACTCAGTCAGCACATCCAAATCAGCCTCGACGAGCTGGCGGCGTTTGCTGACAGCGGCGGAAGGTTCGCNATACCGACTTTCGCGAACAAAGCGCCCTTNGGNGAGCANCCGCCTGTNCACGGTTGGGAAAACTGCAATATCTGCTGGCAAAAGAACCCGAACGCCAGACAAGACGACCCGGCCTTTCATGAAAAGGCAATGCATGAGGCGGAATACAAGATCCTGGTCAAAATGGGCCTTATCACCACGCATTCCTGCGCGAACTATCTGACCATGTCCTATCTGCCCAGCACCGGCCAGCATTGCTCCTGGTTTGAAAGCAGCCAGATGCCGTATTGCAACGCCACCCTCGGCGCCAGAACCAATTTCGACGGTACGCTGGCGACCTGCCTCCTCGGTAAGGCGCCCTATTATGACATGCATATCACGGAAAACCGGCTCGGCACAGTGCTGATCGAGACGGACAGGCTGATACAAAGCGACCTCGAATGGGACGTGTACGGCTTCGCGGTGGGCGAGGCTTCTGACGTGGAGGTTCCCGTCGTGACCGGCACCTCGCGGCCGACGACGACGCAGTATCAGAAATTCAATTCCGCCGTCCATACCGGCGGCGCCGTACGCATGTACCATCTGCCCGGGATTACACCAGAAGCACCCAGCATCGAATTCGCGACGGGCGGCAGGCCATTTAAGAAACAAGTCATGATCGATGACAATGTGCTGCGCAGAACTTACGACACGCTGAACTACCGCTGGACGGACGATGTAGATTTCGTCTATCTGGGCTGCCCTCACCTGAATATCGTCGACCTGATGCGCCTCTCCGTCAAGCTGGAGGGCAAATCCTGTAAAATCCCTATGTGGATCATGACCGCGCCTTGGCTCTACGAGCCTGCGCGAAGCTTGGGCTATATCGACGTCTTTGAGAAAGCGGGCGTACATCTGCTGTCGGGTTCCTGCCTGGCGGCTATGGGCGC
>WRNN01000312.1 GCA_009776595.1 Clostridiales bacterium | reverse complement strand
TTTGATAATCCCGCCTATATAGAAGTTGCGGGCTGAAAGATTCCCGACACATGAGCCTGTATCACCGATATAGACATCCCCTTCCGTCATAACGTCGCCAACATGTTTTCCATCGATGCGAATGCTGGACTCCAACTTAATATTGCCTTCGAAGCGGCAGTCTTCACTGATGATGGTGCCCACAGCATCCGTCTTGTCCTTTGCCATTATTTCTTTGCCCCCTCGGCGACTAAAACCTTCATCGGGTCAATAAACGAACCCTTATACTGTACGCCAAAATGGAGATGCGGACCTGTGGTACGGCCTGTACTGCCGCAAGCCGCAATGACTTCCCCGCGGGAAACTACCTGGTTTTCTTTTACGAAAAGTTCCGAACAGTGGGCATACTGGCTGACATAGCCGTAACCGTGATTGATCAGAACCATGCTGCCCCAGCCGGATTTATAGCCGACAAAGGTAACAACACCGTCGCCTGCGGCATGAATTTTTGTTCCGCTCTTGTTCGCGATATCGATCCCCTGATGAAATTCCGTTCCGCGTCCAAAGGGATTTCTCCTGTTGCCAAAGGCGGAAACGAATATCCCGTCCATGGGCCAGAGGCTGGGAAGCGCCGATTCGAAGGCCAGTTGTTTCTCGACGTCGTCTTTAAGGAAAAGAAGCTCCATCGCCTGTTCGGTCATGACCAGGTCCATGTCCAGCAATTCTTGCTTCAAATCTTCCAGTGTATCCAGCTCTTCGTTCACCGACCCTCCCTCGGATGTTTGCGCCGGCGCAGTTTCTCCTCTTGATACGGTATATCCTGCCACCATGACCGATTCCCCGTCCGGAATCTCTTCCAGCCCGACTTTAGAACGGACTTCGGAATTTAACGTTTCAATTTCTTCAATTTTATTCAACATATTCCCTGCGATTTGCTGCAGGTCCTTAATCATGACTTCCTGGTTTCTGGTCGTTGAGTTAAGCCCGTCATTTACTTCCGATAACGCGGCTACCCTCGCTCTGCTATCCATATACTCTTGTACTACATAGTATGAGACAGCGCCAAAAGAGATTAATGCAATACAGAAAATGGTGAAACAAAACTTAAAAAACCTGGCGGATAGTTGAACTTCCTTTACCGGGCTGCTTGGGCCGCCCAGCATCACGAATGTAACTTTATCGTTTCGCCTGCTCCTCATCTTCGTCCTCGGAATTGCTTTGCCTATGTTCGTATCCAAAACATTTCCCCCTATTCGTAGAGCTGATGAACAGGAGTTTGTTTGACACAATCAAACTCCCGGAGTTTCCAAACTCAAATACAATGCTTATATGGCGCGGGTTCCGGCTTTTTTGCTAATCCATGAGACATGCCTTTTAGAGAATGTGCATTCTTTTTGTTAACATTCTATTAACATTGTATCTGATATTTGTTGAAAAAGCAAGCATTATATCGCAGGATCAAGCGTTTGCCTTATTCTGCGTTACAGTTCAGCGCCGACCATGGCGGCGGGTGGCATATTTGCCCGGCTGCCGCTTAGGCAACTCCTCTTAAAAATAGCCCAAAGGCGCCCCGATTGCCATCACAATGGCCACTACGACAATGATGATGATGATGTGCCCAAAGACGCCGGCTTTCGCGAAGTCTTTCATGGAGAAATATCGCTCCGGCCAGCAGACAAGCGGCACCGGGTCAAAAGGCAGCAACCATCCGGCGGTAACGGTAAAGGCCATCGGAAGAAACAGCATCATAATCGGTATCCCTGTTTCCTGCGAAAAAGCCGCTAATGTCGGTACCAGAATCGAGACGCATGCCGGGTTCGAGGGAATCAGGACTTTGATCACCGTACAGAAAACAGAGATCAGAAAAACCAAAAACAGCGGGCTTGCGTCGGTAAAGGAACCCAGGATCACTGTGGCCAGCCAGCTTGACGCGCCGGAAGTGAACATCGCGGCGCCCAACGCACCGGAAGCGCCTATCATGATCACAAGCGTCCAGTCGAGCTTGTCTTTGATATAGTCGTAGGATAAGACTTCAATCCCGGGCAAGAAATATAAGGAGGCGAAAAATACGGTAGAAGTGGAAACGGGCACATTGTGCAAATACGATTCCGTAAACCAGAAGATCATCATGATCGCCGTAATCACCAGAAATTTAATCTCCTGTTTAGAAAATTTGCCCAGTTCTTCAAGCTCCTTCTTCGTTTCTTCCACCCCGGCCAGTTCTTCAAACTCCGGAGGATAAACCCGGATAATGAGCATCCACAGCAGAGGAATCGCGATAATCACAATAGGGAGCCCAAATAGCGTCCATTCCGCAAAACTTAAGCCTTGCCCTGTACTTTGACGCAATAAGTTTAAGCCCAGCACGTTCAGAGAGGAACCGGCCGGCGTCGCGTTTCCGCCGACCATGGCAGCCATGATTACGCCGATGATCGAGGCTTTGGCAAAGTTGCTTTTCCCCCTCTCGCAATTATTCTTCTTGCAAAGCGCCAGGACAATAAAGAAGAACGCCGCGCAGGCGGGCACATTGGAAATAATGGTCGACAGCAGCGCGGTTCCGCACATCATATACAAGATCAACAGCTTCGGTTTTCCTTTGGATAAAACCGACATTTGTAGCGCCAGGCGATTGTTTAGCCCGCAATTCTCCAGAGCGTAGGCCAGCAAAATAGAGGCGAACACAAAAAATACAGTGGGCGTAGCAAAATCTTTTACCGCGCCCAATTCCGTATTCAAGTTCAGAAAAGAAATCAAAAAAATGAACAATACCGAGGAAATAAGTATGGGAATAAGTTCCATTACCCAGGTGATTACCACACAAATCATCATGGCGATCGCTCTTTTTCCCTCTACAGTCAGTCCTTCGGGCGTTGGCAGAGCCATGACGATAAAGTAGATGGCAATGACAATAAAAACATAAAAGACCCTTAGTTTTTCTTTGACCATTCCCTATTCCCCCTTCATTTGCGGTGTATTTCTTATCACAAGCACTCCCATCTTACCATGC
>WRNN01000311.1 GCA_009776595.1 Clostridiales bacterium | reverse complement strand
CGCTTATCAACCGTTCGACCAGAATGCTGTCCACTACGCTGGCGGGCGAGCGTTTTCTGGAAAAGGCCAGGGCCATGCTGGCGCTCAGGCAGGAAGCTGTCGAAATGTTGAAAGGCATGTCGAAAGACGCCAATGGCGCGATTCACATCTTAGCCTCCTCGGTGCCCGCCATGTATCTGCTCCCGCAAATCATTGCGGATTTTCATCATTTGTATCCCGGCATATCCTTTCACATGAACCAGGCGGACACGGCGGAGGTCGTTCGCGCGATCGCGGCGCGAAGCGCGGATATCGGTTTCGCCGGAAGCCTGCTCGAGGATAAAAGCTGTGACTTTTATCCTTTCGCAAGCGAATCCCTGCTCTTTATCGCCCCGGTCAACGGCCTTTACACCGGGAGCAGAAAGTACGGCCTGGAAGAGCTCCTTTACTCGGGCCGCTTTATATCCAGGGAACCGGGTTCCGGAACGCGGAGAGAATATGAAAAATTCTTTGCCGAAAACGGCGTACTGCTCGACAATATTCAAGCCTGTGCCAGTATGGACAATACCCAAAGCATCGTAAACGCGGTGATCAACGGACTCGGGATATCCATGGTATCGGAACACGCCGCCCGCCGTCCGGTTGAGCAGAAGCTGCTGCTGCCGTTAAAGCTGAAGATTGCGATACCGGAAAGAAAAATATACGCGGTCATCAACAAAACCATCGTCCGCTCCCACCTGGTACGATTATTCATGGAATACTTGCAGGCGGAGCGTCCCGTTTTCACGGCGGCCGGCGTTTAATTTGTATGCGTTTAAAGTGGGCGCCGCTTTGGGTTGTGGGCGGCAGCCCACGTTAGACGCTTACGCGACCAATAGATCGTCTAAAATAATTTTCGGCGTCTTATTGACATAAGATACTTATTAGGATAGAATCTTGTTCATCAGATAGAGTATACCCACNAGGATAGAANNTACTATGAATACACGATACACCATTCAGCGATCCTTAGTCCTTGAAGCAGTAAAAGAGCTGCGACGCCATGTCAGCGCTGACGAGGTTTACGAAATAATTGTGGCGAAGCATCCCGATATCAGCAGAGGAACGGTATATCGCAACCTGAATCTCTTATCCGATAACGGTGAAATCCGCAAAGTGGAAATGCCGGGCGGCGCCGCCCTCTATGATCATTTATGTNATGATCATTATCATGCAAAATGCATCAAATGCGGTCGAGTTTTTGATGTAGCTATGGATTTTATTACTGATTTGGAAAATAATATCAAAGATACGCAAGGGTTTGTGTATACAGGGCACGACATCATTTTCAAATGCGTTTGCCGTGAATGTAATACATAAGGTATTCAAGAGAAGATCGTAAAGATACACTGGTCAACCCAAACAAGTGCGCATACGGGAGCATGGAACCNCCCGTAAATATAAATTCTAGGAGAAATTTCATGAAGAGTTTTACCACACTGGATTTACAATATGCCCATCGGTTCTACGGGTTCAAAGGAGAAGCCCAGTATCTGCATGGACATACGGGGATACTTACGCTNGAAGTGGAAGATACCGTCAACATGGGCGTGAATATGGTATTCCCNTGCAACGAAATCAAAAAAACCGCCTGGGACGTCCTGCAAAACTTTGACCACGCGCTGATTTTGCGGGAGGACGACCCGTTGCTCCCCGCAATTCTCGGTGTTTACGAAGAACAAGGCATAAAGAACGGCGCACCGACCAACAAGCAGAAAGGCCCCGCTTTCAAGACGGAGCTTGCCACTGCGTATCCCGAATGCCGCTTGGTGGTCACAAAAGAAACAATGACTGTNGAGGGTATGATCAAAATCGTCTACGACTTGCTGAAAGACAAGCTCAACATCGTAAAAATCACGTTTACGAGCGGTGTAAACGGCGCAATTGAGGAATATGCGGCAGGTCAGGAAAAAGACCGTTGCCCCTTGTGCGGCATACTGCTCGACGAGAACGGCGTTTGCCCAAAATGCGGTTATAAGAAATAACCCAAAGCGGCGCAGTCCAAGAAAAACAGGGCGGAATATCCGCCCTGTTTTTTGGTTCCTGTACTACACTGTTCCTGCACTATGCTGTGATCGTTTTTGCGTCAAAACTGCTCAATCTTCTTCCAGCTCAACCGGATCAATCGAGTCAGCCTGATCTACCTGGTCAATCGGATCTACCGGGTCTGCCGGATCCTCGATCTCACCCAACGGCTCCATCCCGATATCCGTCGGCTCTTCGACGTCAGCCGCTTCCTCGGCGTCGATCGCTTCCTCAGCGTCAGCCGGATCATCGGCATCAACCGTTTCTTCGATCTGAACCGCTTCCTCTGCTTCAGCCGGCTCCCCGGAAGCTGTCGCGAATGCAAAACCCTCGAATAGCGGCATGGACAGTGGCCCAATGGCAGCCGGATCATAGGTCTCGATCACTAAGGCCAGCATCGCAGGCGTCATGTCCTCAGGCTCGACAAAGCCGTCGAAAGTCAACACATCATCTCCGAGTATTGGCTCCAGATAGATATGGCCTTTGTCGCTGGAAGTATTTCCGCCGGGATCTCTGTTGCTTAAATTGAGCGAGAATTTGTAATACCGGTCAAGCTCTGGCACATACACATAAAACACATTCGCGCGGTTACCGCCTTCGGGTTTGAATATGCCCCAAGCATGGGTTTGCTGCGGATTGCCGTCTGCATCAAACCAATCAACGGTGAGATAGATCGTGTCATTGGCGCCGCCGTCAAAATACAGGTTCCCATCCACACTGTTTCCGTCGGGCAGTTTGGGCGTCCCGGGCTCTTTCTCAGCGCCTTTGTACACAGTGCCTGATCCGCTGGTCGGATAACCCACGATAACCAGGCGGTTGGTAAATACAACTTTATGATCCTTATTCCATTCCGCAATGAACTCCACAGTATCATCGGTAATACTGTAGGTAACGCCGTCGACCGTTACTTCGATGAGGTCCACGCGAATATCGATCCTGGGATCCTCGGATATCCTGA
>WRNN01000310.1 GCA_009776595.1 Clostridiales bacterium | reverse complement strand
GACCATCGGCGGGGTAAGGCTTAACTATGGAACGCACTATAGCATAACGCACAATCGCGTGCTAGGCATCTTGACCGTCACGATCCTCGACGTGGTCTGGCCCTTCGCCACCCAGGGCGGGAAATGGCTGTCCCTCAAACTGACTTTCCAGATCGCGGGCAACGCTGAGGGTCCGATCATGAATGGAGGGGATATCTACTACAACGACATCAAGGGCGGCGAAGATGAGGAAGAAGTCAGCCGCTCCGAGTTCAGCAAGAGCTCCGATAACCTGGTGTACATACCCGGTCAACCGGTGAAATACACGATTACGGAGACCTTGCCCAGTAACATTGGCGAAAGATTTGAAATCAAGATCTACGACGAATATGAGCAGGACAAGATGGACTATGACCCTGCCAAGACAGAGCTGTGGATCGGCGGTACGTTGCTGACGCAGAACGCCCATTACAGCGTGCAGAACGATGCCACAAACGGAATCCTGACCTTCACGATCCTGTATCAGGCTTTCCCTTCCTACTTCTACAATCTGGGCGGCGCATCCGTAGTACTCAAACTGAGTTTCAATACGGATCCGGGGATCCACAGTGCGATCACGAACAAAGCCAGCATCGCCTATGACGGGAAGAAAGTCCACGAAGACGAGGTCATCCTGGAGATAGCGTACAAACCCGGCGATGTAAACGGCGACGGTTTGATCAATATGCAGGATGTATTGCTGATCTACCAGCATGTACGCGGGAGAGTCCTTTTGACAGGCCCTGGCCTTGCCGCTGCGGATGTGAACGGCAAAGACAGCGTTACCATGCAGGATGTGTTACTGGTTTATCACTTTTTCCGGGGAATCATTCATTCCTTCAACTAAAACGCGCTTCATCCTTTATGAGATCGTGTAGCGTGTAAGGACCGGTAAAAATATAGCATTTACTTTATGCTGTTGATATTATGATTAAGCGAAAGAAATCTTTACAGGACTGAGAAAAAATAAATTTCGGAGGCGTGAGATGATGAAACGAAGAGGAAAAAGGCTGGTATCTGCATTGATTCTGATGTTGATGTTGATGCTCATGGCTATCGGCACAACGCCGGTTACGGCTGCTGCCGAAGGGATCTCTGTAACGATTGAGGCTTCGAAGTATACCGTATATGAAGGCGAAGAGATCCACTTTACGGTCAGGATGGGCGCTGTTGATGCGGCGGCTCCTCTGGCGGGCTTTACCTTTGCTCTTGACCTACCGGACGGGATGGTACTCGAAACGTCAACGACGGGCATCAAACCCGCTATTCATCCGGATTTCCTGGGCAAAGTCTCCTTTTGGACGCCTGCCTTTGACGTCCTCAGCGAAGGAGGGACGATTACCCATCTGTTCAGCGCTGTCTATTTTGAGGATGCGGAGGATTCCCGTGACGCCGCGCCTTATGCGGGCGCCGGAACAACGATTGCCTCCTTTACCTGCGTGGCTTCCCAAGCCGGCAATTTCTCCGTATCCATTAAGGAGGTCGGGTTCTACAGCGATCCAGCGATGACCGTTCTGGCGAGTGTGGGCAACGTGACCCCCGCTGTGATCACAGTCCAAACGCCGGGCGGGAGCAATGTCACCGGCAACCTGAAATCCTACAGCCCGGATAACAGGGTTTTGTTCGAGCTGATTCAAAGCGGCGACGCGGTACGCAGCGCCACCATAGCCGCCACAGCAGGAAGCGGTCAGGAGAGTCAGGACTTCCAGATCGCCGGCGTAGCGGCAGGCACCTATACCCTGAAAGTGACCAAACCCGGACACCTAAGTTATACCAAGACTTCGGTAGTGGTCGGCGCAGGCCCATCGACCTTGGCGAGATCACGCTGATACCGGGCAATGCAAACGGTGATGAGATCATAAATTCATTGGATTTATCCTTACTTATTGCAGAATACGGCAGATCAGGCGACCGCATCAGAAACGAGAATGTAGATTTTAACGGCGACGGAATAATCAATTCCTTAGATTTGTCTCTGTTGATCGCAGGATATGGGAGAACCGCTGTAGTTGTACCGTAATAAAAAAGCTTCTTATCAAGAGGTTGCCACCCACAACCGAAGCGTAACAGCATCCTTTTGGTAAGATTGCAGGCGTGGGTTAAGAAATAGACAAAAATACAGTGAGGAGACAGTTCGATATGAAAAGAGTACAGAAAGCGTTGTCCGTTATTATTGTGGTATTTATGGTACTCGCTATGCTGCCGGTCATGGTTATTCCCGCCTTCGGCATGGAAGGGACAGGCGTGACTTTTTATCTCGACGCTGCGCCGAATGACGCGCATAAGCTTGTGTTTCAAGCGAAAACGCCGGATAGGATTCAGATACTGGATATTGTTTTCTCCTATGACAATACACTGATTAAACCGGTGAGAAGAACCGATCAGGCAAGATGTTACCATCACGGATGATTCGATAACATTAATGCCTTTAGAAATAATTGCTATTGATGAAGAGCTATCGCCACTTACAGCACAGACAAATGGGCATAAGGTAGTGGGAACGCGTACTGCTATTAGCTACCAGGCATACACAACATCCTATGTGGATTCCAATGGCGCTTATAAAAATATATTTGCGTTCTATTTTAAACTGGCAGAGGGAAAAACGCTGGAGGATATCGACGCCAGTACATTTCGATTTGAAACAGGAGAAGCGGGAGGCTTTGTAGATACAATCTTTCGGAGCAACCCTGAAGGAGCGGGAATCCGTATCAATGGCCATACCGGCGCTGAAGATGACACCTATATCATCACATGGGGCGCGATCGACCCGGTGAAGTGGCCGGATACCATCGAGGAAGTAATCAATCCCTTTGACAATGCAGTGAAAGATACGACGCCGCCCGCGGTTGTTTCTGTAACGCCTGACGGCGGGAATACACCTGTCGCCGGCAGTATCGTGATTACCTTTGACGAAGCGATGGATACGGCGGCAGGAACCGTAAGGCTGAACACCCTTTCGCCTTTAACCGGCGGCGTATGGTCGGCCGGCGATACC
>WRNN01000309.1 GCA_009776595.1 Clostridiales bacterium | reverse complement strand
GCGTTGTGATACATAGTTTTCTATAACATGTAGCAGTAGTACATATATAGAAGATAATCAGTGGCAGTGGCTTTTCAGGTTCTAGTGCTCGCAAGGGCATGNAGGTTCAAGTCCTCTCGACCGCATTCAAGATGAAGCANGGCTTCCCGGGTTTCCGGGGAGCCTTTTTCCATGCNCGTAAACCAACAGGAATCAGCCTCCGAATGNCCNGNGGCACAGGGAAACGCGAAGAGAAGTTTGCGCCGTTTTTACATAGCGCTTACATGATGATGATAGTTTAGGGCTTGTTTTTACAGTGTAATAGGACTGTAAAAAATATTGAGGAGTGAGCATCATGAAAAAAATTCTCTATGTAACGACGCTGGTTCTTGTCCTTTGTTTTAGCTTTGCTTCAGCAGCATTTGCCGCCCCGCTGACCTTAGAGATCGACGGGACAGTGGTCAAGCCCACTGTGGATCCGATGATCGATAACGGCGTTACCTTAGTGCCTCTGCGTTTTATCGCCGAAACGCTGGGCGCGGAAGTCAATTACGACGCCGCCTCCAGAAGCGTAACCGTTGAGACAGCAGCTTATACGATTGTTNTCACCGTTGGCTCAACCAGCTACACCGTCAATGGCGCCGGAAGAACCTTGCTTGCCGCTCCACAGATTGTCAACGATTCCACGATGGTACCTTTGCGGGTCATCTCGGAAGCGATCGGCGCGCAGGTAGAATATATTGCCGATACAAGCACCGTCACCGTCAGCTATTTTACGACCATGAGCGGCAGCGTCAAAGTCAGCGGCTCCACCACTGTGCAGCCGATCGCCCANGCTGCCGCCGATAAACTGATGCAGATGAACAGCGGCTTATCGATCACCGTAGCCGGNGGGGGTTCCGGCGCAGGCATCAACGACGCCCAAGCCGGTACGAGCAATATCGGCCTGAGTTCCCGGGAATTGACCGCCGACGAACTGCAGGAACTCACGCCATACATTGTCGCGCAAGACGGAATCGCCATTATCGTTCATCCCTCCAACCCTGTGAGCAATCTGACGAAAGAGCAGGCGTCTCAATTGTTCCTGGGAGAAATCACGAACTGGGCCGATGTAGGCGGCAATAACGCGCCGGTCTTCGTTCAGACCCGCGAAACCGGTTCCGGTACCCGCTCCACTTTGGAAGAAATGTTACTGAACAGAGAATCCGTTTTGTCAACCGCTACGCCATCCACATCCTCCGCGCTGATTAAGCAGTCGGTGGCGGGAGGCGTTAACGCAATCGGTTATGATTCCATTGGCTTTGTGGACAGCAGCGTAAAGGCCGTATCCTTGGATAACGTTGCCGCGACCACCAATTCCGTTAAATCCGGCAGCTATCTGATGGGGCGTGACCTTCTCGCCGTGACCAAAGGCCGTCCAAGCGGCGCCAGCGCAATGTTTATTGACTACTTACGCAGCAAGGATTACCAGGATAATTTTGTAATCCAAGAAGGCTATATCTCCCTGTACTAATACGATGAAAAAAACGTTACCCTTTGATATGCCGCAAATGCTGATCACGCTTCTCTCCGTGATCAGCATCGCCATCATCGCGTTTATCTTTCTATTTGTATTCTCGAAAGCATGGCCTGTATTTCAGCATAATGGGCTCCGTTATTTCATCAGCGGCGGTTTTGATAAACAAATCTCCGACGCGTTTTATTCCTCAGCGAACGACCCTTCCCTGTCCTTCGGTATGCTTGGCCTGATTCTGGGCACTTTGCTGACTACCGCCTTTTCGCTGATCATCGCCGGCTTGATGGGCATTGGCGCCAGTGTATTTATATGTGAATATACCTCAGGGCTTGTATCGCAGATTTTGCTCGCCTTGGTGCGCCTTCTTGCCTCCATCCCGTCGGTGATTTTCGGCCTCATCGGCATCGTCACAGTTGTGCCCGCGGTCGAAAAGCTCCTGATCACCATCGATATGCAAATTGCCTATATCCCCTATTTTCAGATGACCGGAAAAAATATGCTGTCCGCGATTATTGTTCTGACCTTTATGATCGTTCCTACGGTGATCTCTTTGTCCGCCGACGCGATCAAGGCCGTGCCGCCGGTTTACAAAGAAACAGGCTATTCTTTCGGTATGCGTCATTTTCGCGTGATATACAAGATCATCCTGCCATCCGCCCGTTCGGGGATTATCGCCGGGTTGATTCTGGCTGCCGGACGCGGAATCGGCGAATCGATCGCCGTATCTATGGTATGCGGCGGCCTTGGCATGATTCCCAAAGCGGGCTTCGGTTTTATCAATTTCCTGGCGCCGACCCTTCCTCTGGCGCCTGCCATTATCAATAAATCAGAAGCGATGGGTTCTATGCCCGTGGAAGCGGCCTTGTTCTCCTGCGGCGCGACTTTATTGGTGATCGGGGCTTTCCTGAGCATTGGCGCGGGGCTGGTTCAAAAACAACTGAGAAAGGCGGCCGGTTATCATGATTGAGGGCATCAGCGCGCTGCGTCCCCAAAAGCATCGGATAAGCAGCGTTTTAGGCAATGTCGCTTCCTTTATCTCCATGGGCATGATCGTCTGCGTATGCGGCTTAATCCTGATCCTTATCTTTTATCACGGCGCGGAGGTTGTTTCCTGGGACTTTTTGATCACCGAACCTAATCCGTCGGCTATCCATACAGAATCGGGCGGTATCCTTACGCCTATACTCGGTACGATGATCCTGACCCTCATCGGGATCCTGTTTGCCCTGCCTTTCGCGCTGGCGACGGCTCTTTTTCTATGCTTTTATTCGAAAAAGGGCTTTCTGAAAACCCTAGTAAAAAGCGGCGTGGATATCCTTTCCGGGGTACCTACCATTGTCATCGCTTTATTTGCTTTAGCCATATTTACACAGCCCTATATGGCCTTTCTCAGTTCCGCAATCGAAGGCGTGGAGGGAAGTAACCGTGCTTACGGCAAATCCTTTCTGGCAGCGGGCGTAACCATGGCGATCATGATCCTGCCTTTCGTGATCAAAGCCATGGAGGAATCCCTGAAAAACGTCCC
>WRNN01000308.1 GCA_009776595.1 Clostridiales bacterium | reverse complement strand
CTTATAGACAAGGTAGACGCTAATCAGCTTGCCTTCAACCCCGCCGTGGAACTGTCCTATCTCACCATCACTCAGCAAACCGCCGTAGCCGAGGCTATGGCGTCAAACGGGGTCAAGCCGTCGCACTCGCAGGCTGTCCGGCTGAAAAAACTGAAACAGGAGGGTAAACTGACCACCGAGGATATAAACGGTATGCTATCCGAGGAAAAAAAGCCGCTTAGAAGCGAACCGAACGGATCAGCGAGGTTTCGCAAGTTCTTCCCACCGAACTACTCCCCAAAGCAGATTGACGCGGTAATCGTCGAACTGCTGACGGAATGGAAAGCGAGGGCTGCGGTATGAACGAGGGCGATTGCTTGAACGAGATTATTGAACTCAAAAAGGCGTGGGAAGCGATTATAATATCAGTAAATACGACATTTGACCGCCTGCTCCATGACATTGGCGGAGAGGAAACAACGGGCTTGCCAACGGAGTATTCTTATCCGTTTACCGCCGACACGAACATATTTATCGGCAAAAAGCCTATAGCGGTGTTGTTAGGAGAGGAAAGGGCCGAGGCGGATAACTGGAGAAAGGTGTTTTCGGCGATAATGGCAAAATGCAACTCCGATGCAGTATGCCACGAAAACCTTATGTACCTGCGGGATAAGGTAGCAGGCAGGGACAGGGTATTGCTTTCGCGATCATCTGACACCATGAAACGCCCCTTGAAGATTGACGAGGACATGTATGCCGAGGCTTGCTATGGAACGGGTACGCTGCTCTACATTCTGCGTGATCGCATATTGGCTCCCGCCCATTTCGATTTTTCCAACATCAGCATTGTTGTAAAGCGGAACTAGGCGGTGGTTATGAAAAACACAGATATTGAAACGCTTGGGAAAATAGCTCTGGCGATAAGGGAATACTTCCCTATCAAGGAATACGACCTATACATGGAGTACATAGGCGTATACGAAAGCCTGAAAGCAAAAAATGACAGCGAAAAGCAACGCTATCAGGATAAAGCGGAATACCACCGGGAAACCTCANGGAAGTGGAGGCAGGACAACAAGGAGAGGCACAAAGAATATCAAAAGAAATGGCATACCGAGAAACGTGCCGCGAAAAATGGGTGATTCGCTTGATAGTTGCGCGTATAAGCCAAAAGGCGGGGAGCTTACCGGAATGGTAAACTCCCCGCCTTTTGGCTTGCCTACAATGAAACCAGCACAAAAGATAGCTTATTTCCTCACGGGGAAATGCCCGTCCCTTTCTATAAGCCATGCGGTGGATTCAAGCGGGTAGCCCAAAAGCAAACCGGTTACGACAAGTTCGACTCCGCCGCTTGCGTCGGAATAATTGAANGGCGCGGCTTTGCCCGCNTATAGTTCGATAGGGACGCGNCACAATTCCCGTATCCGGTCGGCGGNATCAGCGGCAATCTGCACCCCCAACCGCCCATATGCGGCAAACACATCACCCATGTCAATATAGTCGGCGATCAAGCCTGTCTTGCATATATCAGCATATATTGTCTTGCCCATATGATTCTGCCTGTCTGGTTCTTNTTGCAACAACAGGCAACCGGGAGGCAGGCTATCCCTCAGTTCTTGAATCATCGCCCTTCCCTCATCTTCGGTGAGCAGTTTCCGTCCGAACCTTTCTTGCTGATTTCGGATAAATCCTGCATCGTCATATGTGCTGAAGCTAATGCCTGCAAACAGCTTTTTCCCTCGCTGAACGGATGTATTCAAATATGAATCGTCCCTGTTCCAGCCGCAGCAATAACTCAGGTTCTCCCAGCTTATGTACTGAGAGCAAAGCCCCGGCACGTCTTTGAAACGGTAGGTCATGTCAATGTTGCCGCTGCTTTTTATCCTGACAGCAACCTTGCACCTGCCGTTTTTGTATGATGTTTTCTCAAAGACAATACCATTACCAACGCTTGACTCAAAGATTATTTCCGGCATCTATATATCTCCCTTGAAATTGTACTATGTGATTACCGTTCCGAAATAACACTCTCGCCTATAACATCTGAACCCGCTTCTTGTTGAACGCNGACGGCACGAACCTGTACGCTTCCTTCTTGTCCATCTTCGTGGTNTACCGCGTNGCGATCTTCTCGCCGCAGTTGGGGCAGAACAAAGCCCCGTGGTATTTGGAGAAGTCAATGGAGCCGTCGATGATGCGGTCGTTGTACATCTTCACAAAGCCGCTCTCGCCGACTTTCTGGTAGTTGGCGATGAAGCATTTGCAATAGGCGCAGCTTACCTCCAAGANATGGCTGCCCCTGACCTTTTTGCAGTTCGGGTTCTTATAAATCTCCATACATCCATATAATACCACAAACCACGCAACAATCCAGCCCCCTTGCGTCCTGTGACCATAAAATCACGCGGGCGCGAGGGGGCTTTTTTATTTTGTCTAAAAACAACTAGGAGGGCGCAAAATGTCAAGGACTATCAGGAATTATGGCAGCTTCAAATACTACGAAGAAGATTGCCTCTGCGAATATTGCCGTTACAACAAGCGGAAAGGCAAGGGCAAAAAGCACGGATGCGGGCGCGACATCTGTTGCTGCGAGGACATCCGCGCCGATGCCGTCGCTAACGGACGGATCAAGCGGGAACGGGGGTGGAACAAGTGGCAAAAGTAGCGCAGGAAAACACAGGCGGCTCTTTCGTGGGTCGAAACGACACAGATAAATGTACGTTGTCGTTTTGTTTTCACTTCAATGAAGAAAAGCGCCGCTGTTCGCTGCGGAAGTGTTTCTATGACCGCAAAAACGCCCTATGCGAACTGCGCGAAATCGAGAGGTCAAGGCACCGCAAAGAGGCTTCCGGCAATATGAGTACCGAGGCGATGCTATGGGGTGGGTGACGAAAGACCAGCTTCAGCGGGCAAGGGCTATTGACGTGCTTGATTACGTTCTGAGTAAAGAGCCGGACAACGTGCGCCGCGTCGGTAGCGGCTACCGCATGAAAGACCACCCTTCGCTATCTGTGGACGGAAAAGGCTGGTACTGGCACAGCCGCGAGATC
>WRNN01000307.1 GCA_009776595.1 Clostridiales bacterium | reverse complement strand
CGATCCGAATGGCTGTATACGTTCTGACTTTCTGCACAGCATTGGATATCATATGTTGCATGGAGGATAAGTTTGAATGCGCAAGAAGTCTCCGTCGCCACATCTGATTGCGATCGCTGATCGGGTAAGAGAAAAGCGACAAAAACTGAACCTTTCTCAAACTGAACTGGCGAAAAAGACGACGGTGCAGAGATCAACGATCTCGGCGATTGAGCGTGGAGAACGGAGTATGCGAGTCGAGACTATCCTGGATTTAGCAGATTCGCTCGATACAAGCCCTGATTATCTTCTCAGAGGAGGGGCAGAGAAGAAGAAACTACGGCTACTGGGAGAGGATATAACAAAATATTCGCCGCAACAACAGGAATATATGGTTAACCAAGTCAAAATAACGATGAAACATTTTGATGGTGAGGCAAAACGAAAGCAAGATGAAGATCGCGATCTGTGAGGACAATGATCTTGACGCGGCGCAACTGGCCGATACATTGCGTAAACTGGAGGGCTTTTCCGGCGCTGACAGATATACCTGCGCAGAACAACTGCTGGAGGCATACGCAAGCGGCGCGCGTTTCGACCTGATAATCATGGACATCCGGCTGCCGGGTCGTAACGGCTTCGAAGCGGCAAAACAGATACACGGCGAGTATGTTGACGAACGACCGCTGGTCGCCTTCCTTACCATCACGGATCAGTATGTCTACGAGGGATACAGCATAGGCTGTGCGTATCTGCGCAAACCGATTACGATAGAGGACATAAGTCCTCTTTTTGATATGGTCCAGGCAGAAACAGCCCATCGCTATGTCTTTATCGAAACCCCTGACGGAACGATGCGGTTTAGGACAAAGGACATCTACTATATTGAGGCCAGCTACGGCGTGGTCAAAATCGTCACTGCGGAGGCGGTCCATGACATTCGGACGACGCTGGACAAAATCCATGGACTGCTGGGGGGTCGGCCTTTCTGCATGGTACACAGGAGCTATATCGTGAACCTCCGCCATGTGGCCAGGTACGACCAGAAGCAAGTCTATCTGCCGGACGGGAATGGCATCCCGCTGAGCAGGAAGAAACGGGAGCCCTTTAGGGAAAGCCTGGAACTCTATTGCCGGAGCCATTATGATTGACGGTCTCTCGCCTTTATTTGAAGGCATCATTGTCATGGTCGAGATGTTCACGATACATATCTTCCTGTCAGGGTTCTCTCCAAAGGGAAAACGAGCCGGAACGGGCAAGATTATAGCCTACGCCATTTTTGGCATAGTGTTAGGCCTGGGCAGTATCTTTTACCCGAACCTGATCCTGCTGCCGTTCATCACTTTCGCGGGAGTAATCTGCCTGTCGTACTATTGTTACATGAACAGCGGACCTTTCGCGGTGTTCACATCGATCATCTATCTTATGGCAGTGGTTCTGGTGGAATCGATGGTATCGCTCTTATATGCAAAGCAACTGGGGATCCCGCTTGACGACATTCGTGTGTTTGGTATGGCGCGGATGCTCTCGACGGTCACCGCCAAACTGGTCATTCTGTTTTTGATCAGAATCGTCCTGATCGTACTGGAGAAACACAGGAACATCATCCGGTACAGGACGCAGATGTCCGTCCCGCTTATCCTGTGTCAGGCGGTGTTGATTGCGGTTATTGCCATCCGGTTTATCGGCGTGTACACGAGAAACGAGCCACTTGGATATGGCGCCATCATGGAGATCGGCAGCGTCTTTGTTGTGGACATTGTTATCCTGTGGTATTACGATCAACTGGCCGATATGTTTGAACTGCGCTTCCGGAACGACATTATGACGTTACAGCTTGAGAACCAGGCCCGGCACTACGCGAAAGTGAAAGCCAGCCTGGATGCCGCCGCCGCGATGGAGCATGATCGGCAAAAGCATATCAAGCTGATCAGGGAACTGGAAAAGACAGGCCACAGTGGCGAGGCGCTGGACTATATCGCCAGCTATATGGAGGAAGTGGGCAGGGAAACGGACGCCAGGCTGGTCATGACCCCGCATCCGGCAGTGAGCGTTATCCTGAGTGACTGCAGGCAGCGGGGAGAGGACGCCGGCGTAAAGTGTGCGTTTCATATCTTCCTGTCGGGCGATATCGGCATCGATCAGGTGGACTTAAACATCATTCTGGGCAATACCATAGACAATGCATTGGAAGCCCTGGAAGACGTACCCGAGGACCAACGGAGGCTGGATATCCTGTTGAGGCAAAGCGAGTATTATCTCTATTATGAGATCAAAAACACATGCAAGATGCCGGCTCGTCAAAAGAGAAGCGAAAGAAGCGGGCGCCACGGATATGGGCTCAATAACGCGCAGGCTAGTGTCGAGAAGTATGGCGGAGACTTTCACACGGCCAGCCAGGCAGGTGAGTACATAGTGACCGCCTTGATTCCTCTGCCNTAGTTGGAAAGAATAAAAGCTTGAGTGGTGTTAAGAGAATGAAACCCATTTATTTTCTGTTGTTGCTAAAACCGGCTACCAAATAATAATTACGGGGGAATGTAAGATGTCACCGGCTAACCCACCTTCGCAGAAAAGCTGAACCCTGATTAATTGAGCCCCCCTTGCCAGTCTCTCTGGCAGGGGGGCTTCGCATACCCGGACATGCACCCGATTATTGATCACTTACTTTTCATCGCCAGAGTAAGGTCATAAGCCGATCGACCATGATCCAAGCATACGTGAGCGTTTGTGGAGGCGTCAACGAATTTGATCAACGCCTCCACACAAGGCCAATTGTGTTCGCGTGCGCCGGTTTCGGCGTAAACACGCATAAATCTCGGCAACATGCGGAGGTGAACCTTTGGTATCGAAAAGTGAACCCAGCGGTCGAAAATGGTGCAGGATAAAGCGCTGATATCGCGTTGCAATCCCTGCGCGGATCACATTGCCCCGCAACGCGGGTCGCGGGGCTTGTGAACCCACCTGTTGTGTGATATTAATTTTGGTAAGTTTGGATCATGAGTGATATCATGGGTTGCGGAAACCAGCTGTTGTCAATGATAACATCACAGT
>WRNN01000306.1 GCA_009776595.1 Clostridiales bacterium | reverse complement strand
AGTCACCGCCGACGACCGGGCCGCCGCCATAAACGCGGCGTTGACCGCGATATTCTTAATATGGCTGCCGGACAGTGCAAATCGCTCCGCCAGATAGTCCCTGTCCAGATCCTCCCCCAGGGGCACGGCGGCGGGAAAGACAGCTTTCCATAACAACAGCCGGTATGCTTCGTTGGGGAAGGGAAATTCCACGATGAATTTGATCCGACGCTTGAAGGCTTCGTCGATATTCTGCAGGTAATTTGTCGCCAATACGCTTACGCCTTCATATTCCTCGATTTTTTGCAGCAGGAAAGCCGCTTCCATATTACTGTATTTATCGTTGGCTTCCCTGATTTCCGTCCGTTTGCTGAACAGGACGTCGGCTTCGTCAAAAAAGAGGATTGCCTGGCTCTTTTTTGCCTCACTGAAGATTTCCCGCAGGTTTTTCTCCGTCTCCCCGATGTATTTGCTCACCACGCCGGCCAGGTCGACTTTGTACAGTTCCATCCGCAGCTCGTTTGCGATGACCTGCGCCCCCATGGTCTTCCCCGTGCCCGGCGGCCCGGAAAACAGCAGGGACAGTCCGCGTCCGTAAGGCAGTTTTGAGCCGAAACCCCAGCGATGATACACCATATGCCTGTACTGCACCTGTTCGCAGGCCAGGCGCAGTAAGTCCTTGGAAGCCGGCGGCAGGATCAGGTCCTCCCAGGCGAAGGAGGCGGGGAGCTTCATCGCTTTCGTGATATCCGGCGTATGATCGAGACGGCTGTAACATCCGATGTACAGGCAGTCGCGGTCGATCGTCGTCAGGCCGCGCTGAAACGCGGCTTTGTCCGCTTCGACCAGCGCCCCTTCGATCTGCCCCGGCGACAATATAAATTTGTCGGCCAGCTCATCCAGATCGACGCGCTCCGCTATCGCGTATCCGTCGGACAGGCGCCGCCACAGTAGACGCCGGGTTTCCTCATCGGGCATGGCGACCGGGATGGAAAGGCAACGGCGTTCCGGTTCGCCTCCGCTTAAGCGCAGCGGCGATTCGGAGGTCGCAAATACGAGGTTAGCCGTCTCTAGGGCGCCTTCCAGGAGTAGACCGACCGCGGACCGCCCGACAGCGTCAGAGGATGCCAGGAAGTCCAGGCCGTCAAAGCAGAGCGCGCTTTGGCGCAGGATGCTTTCCCGATATAAATCATCGAGGAGAGCGCCGTTGACGGCGTGACCGCGCCACAGGTCGGGAGTCAGTTTTGTCATATCCACAAACAGGACGGATTGGTCCATCCGCCCGGCAAAGCGAAGGATGTTTCTTTTTTTACCCACGCCCTTTGGACCATGGAGCAGAAAGGCAATGCCGCCGCTCTCACGTGCTTCGGTCAAGGCAAAATACCGCTCCATGCGGTCTGCGACGGCTTCTTCCGACTCCCATGCGGCTACAGCCGAGGCATCCGGCTCCCATGCGGCTACAGCCGAGATATCCGGCTCCCACACATGACAAACACCGGCCAGAGCCGGATTATCGATCTGCCCCTCCGTGATAAAGGCGGCGATACGCCGTTTCAGCTTCAGTACGGCCGTCAGGTCGGAACGTCCCCTGTCGCAGGTCACGTCAAAGAAATAACGCCGCAGCAGACTTCCCTCATCCAGGCAGTCGCGATACGGCAACGGCGGCGTTTCATCGGCACTAAAGAGACGGACCGCCAATTCGAGTGACAGCAGGCGCCGTTCCTCTTCGCCGTGCAGTTTTGCGAAGGCGGATTCAAAGGAGCTGTCCAGTTCAGGCAGCAGCGCCAGGCAGAGACAGTGCCGTTCAAACGCGCGAAGGGAAAAAGCGGCGCAAACATAGGCCAGCGGCAGAAACAGGCCCGATTCCAGGCTCCTTGCGGCGCTGTCCTCGATCTCCTTCATCCGTTCGGCAGCCTTCGCCTTTTCTTCGACGATTTGCCGGCCCCAGCCGATCAGCGCCTGCAAATGTTCGTCATTTGAAAGAAATCCTTTCGTCATTCGATAAAAATCCTTTCATCGCCGCCACATTACGTCGCCCCACTTTACACCGCCGCCATATCCCGCAGGCCGGTCCCGGATTCCAGGCAGTATCGGTAGGCCGCCGTGACCTCGGGAGAGGGCTCCACGTCCAGTTCATCCCGCAGGATGTCTTTCAGTCGCGTATAGTAGCGCCTGGCCCGCTTCAGGTCCTTCATCGACCGGAAACACTGCAGGATCAGCTGATAGAGGCTCTCCTCAAAGGGATCCACGCCGATCGCCATATCTAACAGGGAGACCGCCTCCGCCCATTCCTGCTTCTCCATACTCTTTCGGGCCGCCGTTTCGCTCAGCTGCAAAAATTTCTGCTCGTAATAAGCCCTGGGCGCTACCGCATACTCATTGGTCACCCCGCCCAGATACTCGCCGCAGCACGCGTAAAGGATCTCCCTGCAGTTATAGACAAAGGCTTCGTCATGCTGCTCAAGCGCCCGGCATAGCGGGTTCATTTTATCCAGCGTCGACTGGACCATTTCCATATTCATCGCGTATTTTTTCTTATCATAGACGATGACGTCCTCCAGCCTCTGTAAGGCCAGCATCTTGCGAATACTGTACAGGGAGGTATGCAGCAGGGAAGTCGCGCTCTCTTTATCCGTATCGGGCCAGAGATGCAGGAGGATCGTCTCCTTATTGACCGCCTGACCCTGCAGGTGAAAGAGGTAGGCAAAGAGTTCCTGCGCCTTTTTCGTCCGCCAGCGGACTTCTTCCGCTGCGTCCGGCAGCAGGACCCGAAAGGGACCGAAGCACTCCACACGAATCTTGCCGTCCCGGTCGACTGCCTCTTTTTGACGGAAAAGATTTTCCACATAGTCGCGCTGCCCTTTCGGCAGGCAGGACCAGTCGAACTGTTGTTCCCTGTCGTAGCTCTCCAGCAGATTGTGCTGGGCCGCGACTTCTTCGGCCTTCCCCTCCGCCTGTCCCGCGCGCGCCCATGTCGTCCTGGCCGAAAAAGAGAAAGCGTCTTCCCACACGATATCCGCCAGGCAGCGCCGGGCGGCTTCCCCGGCCAATGTCGTTT
>WRNN01000305.1 GCA_009776595.1 Clostridiales bacterium | reverse complement strand
CAATAGATCTGTCAGGTTTTCAGGCGATATTGCGATTGACCCTTATCTCTAAGCTGAGTGGTTTAATGAAGAAGTGAGGCCTGATTGGCTGCAAGCTACTGCTCTAGAGGTATGGAGGCAAGTTAGCTATCGGATATACGATGTTTGAGGCTGCGATAGCATCCGTTCTGAGGATGCCTGTCGCAGCCTTAAATTATGTTTTTCAACACATTTGTGTTCACGTTGAAAATATAGATGAATTGTGCTATGCTTTGCATTGTTCGGAGACGGGAGAAGTCGATGAAAGCTTTATTTATTTCACTGTTCCTCCTCGTTTATTCTTTTCTTTTGACGCCGCCTGTCTATGCCGGGGCGCCGGACGTCGCCGTACTTGTACCGGCAACTGTGTTCGTCGACGGGGCCGGCGTCGCGGTCAAGGGCTTCCGTATCCATGGCGGGTATTATTTCAAGCTCAGGAATCTGGCCTATATTCTATCCGGGACAGAAAAGCGCTTTAACGTTTACTGGGACGACGCGGAAAAAGCCATTCTCCTTGCGGGCGGGCAAGCCTANGCCGCNGGATTGGATGAATCCATTCCTGACCCNGGGGAAGACGCACGCTTTATGCTTTCAACAGCAAAATGGCGGCTGGACGGAATAGAAGCTTCCTTACCCGCCTATACCCTGGGAGGGAGCCATTATGTAACCATCGAAAGCTTAGCCGCGATTCTTGGCTTCAGTGTACGCAGAACCGGGAACGACAATACCTTCATCCTGGATATCCCTGAGGAAAAACCTTTCCTGTCCTTACCCCTGCCGACGGGAGCAAATCTGGTCGGAACGACGGACGTCTATTTGGTCGATCGCACGCGGCGGGATCCGTGGATTGAAACGCTTCCCCGTGAGCTTATGATCAGCATATGGTATCCGGCGAAATCGAAAAGCAGCGCCAAAGCGCCCTATATGCAAACGCAAGCTTCCGCTGTCTTTGATCAGATCACAGCGACGAGCGCGGGGATAGCGCCCGGCAGTATCGCCTGGAACGCAGTGGAAACCCATGCGTGGAAGGATGCGGAAGCCGCCCCGGCCGACAGTAAGCGGCCCGTGATTCTTTACTCGCCCGGCGCCGGCGAACCTCGCAGCCTGGGGACGCTTCTGGTGACAGAACTGGCCAGCCGCGGCTATATCGTGGTGACGGTTGACCATACCTATGAAACTCAGGCGATTGCCTTTCCCGGCGGCCGTGTCGCGGAAAGCAGAATGCCGGAGAGCAGCAGTGCGGAACTCATCCTGAGCTTGTATGATATCCGGGTAAAGGATATCCGTTTTGTCATCGACATGCTGGAAACCATGCAAAAAACGAGCAGACCAGCCGCCGGACAGGCAGCCTTTCCCGCGGGTCTCATCGAAAGCATGGATCTCACGCGCATCGGCATGTTCGGCCATTCCGCCGGGGGCGGTACAGCGATACAGGCTATGTATGAAGATGAAAGAATCCGGGCGGGTATTAATATGGATGGGACCATGGGCTATATGCCGGCCTATCCGCTTACGGCAGTACAAAACGGGCTTGACCGCCCCTTTATGCTGATGAACGCCGACTACAACAGGGACGGCGCGATCGATTCCCATCTGTCGACCTTGGATAAGGCAATGCTGTGGCAGGCCTCCAGCGGCTGGAAGCTGGATATCGCTATACCGGACGCCACGCATTATAGCTACACGGATTATCTGGCGCTGATCCCGCAGCTAGTGATCGTTTTCATCTGCCGCCGCAGGTGACAGACAATATCATCGGCACCGCCGACACCGATCATGTGCTGGCTGCGCAGAAAGCGCTCGTTAACGCCTTCTTTGACCTGCACTTGAAAGGAATCCCGCAGGAGATCCTGATGGGCGGAGCCCTGCCCTACAGGGAAGCGCTGATCATCAATTGAACGAAGGCAGTATCGAAGTACAGACAAGAAAAGAGTAAACGTTAGAATGACAGATTGCTTTAAGAATAAGCGACAATACCGCAATCCCGCTCTTTACGCCGGGTTTGCGTTGATTGTACTATGTTTTTTATATTTTTTATTTGTTGCGCCGGTGGTCAAGCCTGTTTCTATGTCAACAGAAAATCAGTCGCCCGCTCACAGGGTGACATGGGATACATGGCGCTTGACGCCGGCGGGAACGCATCTTGCCATGGCGGCGGGGCTGCGGATTCATCGCGGCGCACAGGACGCTTTGTTGGCGCTAACGGCGCCATCAGCGCCATCGGCGGCGTCCATAGAGCCAGCGGATGAGGCGGAAGGGCAGATTACGCAGGCAGAACAGAATGCGCAAGCAGAGCAGTTTGCGCAAGCAGAGGAGAGGGCGCCGGGGACGCTTCTTGCTTCCAGAGGAGGGGCATTGCCTGTGGAAACGCAGGTATCCGTACCGGAAGCGGCAGGGGAATCCCCTGAGGGCGCCGTCGCGCTACTTCTGCCTTGGGAGGAAGTCAAAGTTCTCTTCGAGCGATATGTCCCGGTGCAGGTCATCGACGTCAGGACAGGGGAGACCTACCAAATTCAAAGCTTTTCCAACGGGAAACACGCCGACGTCGAACCCCTGACCAAGGCGGATACGGATATTCTTTACCGTACGTTTAATAGCAAATGGGCCTGGGAGACCAGGCCGGTCTGGGTCATCCTCGGGGACCTGACGATTGCCGCGTCCATCAACGGGATGCCCCACGGCGGCGGCACGATAGCGGATAACGGAATGAACGGGCAGATATGCCTCCATTTCCTGGGCAGCCAGACCCATAACGGGAATACCCGGTTTGAAAAAAGGCATCAGGACGACGTGCTGGCCGCATGGTATGCCGGCCTGCCGCCTGACGCCTGACGCGCCGTAGGACAGATAGATCCATAGATGGCGACTACGCGTTCGGTTGATCCTCCGGGCGCTTCCTTTGCAGATTGCGGCGATAGTCGCCGGGCGATACGCCAGTTTCCTGCTTGAAGCATTTTATAAAATGCTTTTCATTCCGGAAGCCTGACAGTTCCCCTACTTTACGGATGCTGAGCGCAGGGTCGGCAAGAAGCC
>WRNN01000304.1 GCA_009776595.1 Clostridiales bacterium | reverse complement strand
GTGATCCGGCAGATGGGCGGCGCCTATCCGGAGTTGAGGGGAAATCAGGCGTCGATAGAAAACACCATGAAAAGGGAAGAAGAGCGCTTCCGGGAGACGCTGGACACAGGCATCCGAATGGCGCAGGAACTCATTGAGAAAACAAAGGCGCAGGGAGGAAGCGCCCTGGATGGCCAGCAGGTATTCAAACTGTATGATACCTTTGGTTTCCCCTTTGATTTGTCTCAGGATATCGCGGAGGAAGCCGGGCTTTCCATTGATAAGGAAGGCTTTGAGGAAGCCATGGAGCGCCAGCGCCGCCAATCCAAAGAAGCCAGGAAAGACGAGGGCGCCTTTGATCTGGCCCTCTTGGTCAACCGCTTATACCAGGGACCGGCGACAGCGTTTGTGGGCTATGACACGCTTTCCCTAAGCGAACAGGCGGAAGTGATCTTTCGGGAAGAAGAGCTTGTGGAAGCAGCCAACGAAGGGGAAACGGTCCTTCTCCTTTTTCCTCAAACGCCTTTTTATGCGGAAAGCGGCGGCCAAATCTCCGATCGCGGACAAATCGGCGCCGGGAACGGAAAAGTGGAAATCACAAGCGTCACGCGTCTGCCGGACGGAAGGATACTGCACGAAGGCACAGTGCAGGGGCAAATCAGAAAGAACGAAACATTTGTTCTGCAAGTGGATAGCTATAGCCGCAGTCTGACGCAGGCGAACCATACCGCAACCCATCTGTTGCACAAAGCGCTGCAGGAGGTCCTTGGCAGCCATGTCTACCAGGCGGGTTCCCTGGTCGAGCCCTTACGGCTTCGTTTTGATTTTGCCCATCCCGAACATATGAGCGAAGAAGAGATTTCAAAGGTAGAAAACAAGGTTAACCAGGCTATCGCTTCCGCTTATCCGGTCAGCACGGAGATTATGCCGCTGGATAAAGCAAAAGAGCAGGGCGCAATGGCCTTGTTCGGCGAAAAGTACGGCGATACAGTTCGCGTGGTATCCATAGGGGACTATAGTAAGGAATTGTGCGGGGGGACACACGTGCGGAACACGGCCTCTGTCGGTCTGTTCAAAATCGTCAGCGAAGGGGCGGTCAGCGCAGGCGTCAGGAGAATCGAGGCGGTAACAGGCGCCGGCGTCCTTGCTTTACTGGAGGAAAAAGAAGCGCTGATCCGGCAGGTGGCCCAGTCCTTAAAAGTACCTGTCACGGCATTGGAAAAACGTATTCAAAACCTGCAGGAGACAAATAAGGCCCTGGAAAAAGCATTGGAAAAGGCGGAAGGGGAGATCGCCTCTTTACAAAGCGCCGGCAGCATGGACCGCGTACTCGACATCAAGGGTATATCTGTGATGATCTCCCGGGTGAACACAAGGGATAAAGAGAGTTTCCTGAGCTTATCCGACACTTTCCGGGACCGTTTGGGAAGCGGTATTGTAGTATTGGGCGCGGTCATCGAAGAAAAAACCCAGTTTATCGTCACCGTTTCCCCGGATCTGGTAAAAAAAGGCATGCATGCGGGGAAGTTGATCAAAGCGATCGCCGCCGCCGCCGGGGGAACCGGAGGAGGCCGGCCCGCGATGGCGCAAGCCGGCGGCAAGGATCCCGCCTTACTGGATAAAGCATTGGAAGAAGCAAAAACGATAGTCCTAAATGAAACAGAATCACTGTCTTTTTCCCAACAATTGTGATAGTATAGTGTAAATTAGGTACTTAACCCCGTTCACAGGCAGGAGAGGTCAGTTTCCATTCAGGAGGGTCATATGGATAAGGATGAGAAACGTCAGAGCGATCCCAATATGGATCAAACCGTCATGTTTAAAATCAAGACAGAAACAGAGATCAGTACAAAAGAAATCCTCCGGCAGGTTTACTACGCGCTGAAAGAAAAGGGCTATTCTCCTATCAACCAAATTGTCGGCTATCTTCTGTCAGGGGATCCCGCCTATATTACGAGCCATCAAAACGCCCGCAATATGATTCGGCGTTTGGACAGGGACGAACTGCTTGAAGAATTGGTAACAGAATACCTCAAAGATGAGATACAGTGATCGGGCTTGACGTAGGCGACAAACGAATCGGCGTCGCCGCCGCGGATGGACTGGGCCTGACGGCGCAGGGCTTGCCTACGATTATACGGCGTAAACCCGATGACGACCTGGATCAGATCATTCGGATTATGCAGGAAAGAAAGGCTTCTCTTCTTGTGGTCGGCTTCCCAAAGAATATGAATGGCAGTATTGGGCCGCAGGGAGAAAAAGTCATCGGCTTTGTGGAGGCATTATTACGCAGAATGCGGGAGAGCGGGCTGGATGAACCAGCCATCGTGTATTGGGACGAACGGCTTACGACGGTAGCGGCGCAGCGTACGCTTCATGAGGCTGATGTATCGCGAAAAAAAAGAAAAGGCGCAGTGGATCGATTGGCTGCGGTATTGATACTCCAAGGGTATATGGATCGGGAATACCACAAACGAAACAGCATCGAAAACGCATAGATTGACAACAATACGCATGGAACAAGAAGGAGTGACATCATGGCGGAAGAAAGGGATATCCTGGAGAATGAACTTATTACCTTAGTGGATGAAGACGGTATCGAACATAACTTTGAAATGCTGGACGTCATTGAATTGGATGGCTTCCAATATGCCGTTCTCCAGCCCGAGGATGAGGATCCGGATGACGACGAAGAACCGGAAGCGATTATTCTGAAGATAGAAACAGATGAAAACGGAGAAGAGATCCTGGTGGATATCGAGGATGACGACGAATGGGAGAAGGTCGCGGACGCCTGGCAGGATATCCTGGAAGCGGAAGATACCGGAGATTGAGCTCGGAAGTGCATTATGCCGAATCCTGACAATATGGATGAAGTAAGCCGGATGGAAGACGCAATCGAGACGGAAGGCGAAAGCCGGGGGGAAGATGGTCAGCAAGCGGATGCGCCTGCTGAATACGACCCGGATAGCTTTGATCCGGACCGGCAGCCAAAAAAGAAACGCGCGCTTTCCTTTTTTACTTTCCTGCTGTTCTTGATCGCGATCGGCGCGGCAGGGGGCGTTTTTGGCGGCAGATAC
>WRNN01000303.1 GCA_009776595.1 Clostridiales bacterium | reverse complement strand
CCATAGCCCGCTTTCTTGAGCGCTCTTCTCAGCAAATAAATGTAATTCGAGGCCCTGCATCCCCCGCCTGTCTGAGACATGAGAAAAGCAATCTTGTTTTCGTCGTATTTACCGCTCTTTATCGCATCCAGCATTTGCCCGATGATCAGCAGCGCAGGATAACAAGTGTCATTATGGACATATTTCAACCCTTCTTCCACTATTGCCTGACCGCTGTTTTCCAGCAATTCCACGCGATAGCCCTGGTCATGCAGTATGTTCTTCAGCATAGAAAAGTGAATCGGCGCCATCATCGGAATAAGTATAGTGTACTCTTCCTTCATCTCTTTCGTAAACGAAACGCCGGGGATCCTGTTTCTCCCCAGGGTTTGCACGTCCAGTCTTTTCTCTGCTCTTTTTCTAACCTTGACCATTTATCCCTTTCCTCCAATTGTCTCAAGCAAGCTCCTTAGTCGTATTCTGACGGTTCCCAGATTCGCGATTTCATCAATTTTAATCTGTGTATAGATTTTCTTCTTTTCTTCTACAATATCGCGTACTTCGTCTGTCGTGATCGCATCGACCCCGCAGCCGAAGGAAACAAGCTGTACCAGATACATATCTTTCTGTGTCCCCAGATAATGCGCCGCTGCGTAAAGCCGGCTGTGATAGGTCCATTGATTGAGTACTGTTCCCGGCTTTTTCTCCATCATAGGGCTTAGCGCATCTTCAGAAATAACCGCCGCGCCCATTCCTGTGATCAATTGATCAATGCCGTGATTGATCTCGCCCTCTATGTGATAGGGGCGGCCGCACAGCACGATAATCGGCTTGCCTTCCCGCCGTGCCCCTGCAATAATCATTTTACCTTTTTCTTCTACTTTTCGCCAATAGTTTTCCAACTCCCTGTAAGCTTTTTCGCAGGCGACCCTGATATGCTTGAGCCGGATTCTTTTTCCCATATGCTCCTTTATCACCCGATGTATATTATATACAAATTCCTTTGGCCTGTGCAAGCCGATATAGTCATAGATAAACGTCGTCTCTTTAATCCCGGGCTCATTGCCCGCTATGACTTCCGGATAGTATGCTACCACCGGGCAATTGTAGTGATTATCTCCCAATCCTTCATCCAAATTATAGGTCATACACGGATAATAAATGGCGTCCATTTTTTGCTCCAGCAAATACCGGATATGGCCATGCATGAGTTTTGCCGGATAGCAAATCGTATCGGAAGCGATGCTTCCCTGTCCTTTTAGATAAAGCGCCCTGTCGGAAGGCGGCGAAACCAGGATTCGATAGCCCAGTTCGTTAAAAAAAGTTTGCCAGAAGGGAAGCAGTTCGTACATGTTAAGGCCCATTGGGATGCCGATGACTTTTTCAGTCAAGAGCGGCATGACGCTCGCCTCCTTGCGCGCCTTTGCTTTTCTTGGATACTGCTTTTTCGCTCCTTCTTCCCCCGCCCCTCTCAGTCTGTATTCCTCCAATAATTGTCTTTTATACGCATACAAGTTAAGCTCTTGTTGGTCATCCCTTTTGGTAGTTGGCCGGGAACACCTGTTGCCGCCGATATAGCGTCGTTCATCATTAAATGAGTTTATTGTTAATTGGCAATTGTTGCTGCATAAGCCGCAATTCGCAGAAATCGTTTGATGGGTCAGTGCCTTCAATTCCTCCGCCGTCAGCAGGCCCTTAACTAAGCCTTTACGATCTAAGCCGTCCTTTGCCCGCTTTTCTTTCGCGTACAGCGCCGCGCCACAGGCGCCCATCAAGCCGGCTATATTCGGGCGGACGACAAAGGTCTTCAGTTCCTGCTCAAAGGCCCGCAGCACGCCGTCGTTCAGAAANGTTCCGCCCTGCACGACGATATGCTCTCCCAGCGGTTCCGAGGCAGACGGCCGGATCACCTTATACAGCGCATTTTTCACTACGCTTATCGACAAGCCCGCAGAAATGTTCTCTATGGAAGCGCCGTCTTTTTGCGCCTGCTTGACAAGGGAATTCATAAAAACAGTACAACGGCTGCCGAGCGCTACCGGACGTTCACCAAATAAGCCCAGTCTGGCAAACTCCTCCATATCGTAGCCCAGGGCGTTGGCAAAGGTCTGCAGAAACGAGCCGCAGCCGGAGGAACAGGCCTCATTAAGAAAAATATGATCAATGCTTTTATTCTTAATCTTAAAGCATTTGATATCCTGACCACCAATGTCGATGATAAAGTCAACTTCAGGAAGGAAGCGCAGCGCCGCTTCATAATGCGCCAGGGTCTCTACGACGCCGTAATCCATACGGAAAGCCGTCCGGACAATGTCTTCCCCGTAACCGGTGACAGCACTGCCCAGAATGGGAATGGAAGGCCATTTTTCGTAAAAATCAGATAGAAATTGCCTGACTGCGGGGACAGGGTTTCCGCTATTCGTCTGGTAACTACTGCAGAGAATCCGCTCCTCATCATCCATCATCACCATCTTTATGGTTGTGGATCCGGCGTCCACGCCAAAATAAGCGCCAGCCGTATCCGGTCCCGGGCTGCCATACTTTGCGACAGCTTCGTTATGTCTCTTGCAAAACGCCTCATACGCCGCTTCATCCGCGAACAGGGGNTCCGCGTAAGTATACTGCTCCGTTTTACTAAATTCTTCCAGCCGCCGTATGACCTCCTCCGGATCTNCCTTATCTTTCGCAGAGTAAGCCGCACCCAANGCGACGTAATACAGAGATCCTTCCGGGCAGAGACCTGTGGTTTTTAAACTCTTGTCAAAACTTGCGCGCAGATGGGGCAGAAAGGTGAGGGGCCCGCCCAGATAGACCACTTTGCCGGTAATCGGCCGGCCTTGCGCCAGTCCGGTGATGGTCTGGCTGACCACCGCCGCAAATATGCTGGCTGCGATATCATCCTTTCGGGCGCCTTGATTCAGCAGCGGCTGTATATCCGATTTGGCGAAGACGCCGCAGCGGGAGGCAATGATGTATTCCTTTTCCGCCCGTCCCGCCAATTCGTCCATTTCTTCCAGGCTTACTTCCAGCAGTGTAGCCATTTGATCCAGAAACGCGCCGGTCCCGCCGGCGCAAGAGCC
>WRNN01000302.1 GCA_009776595.1 Clostridiales bacterium | reverse complement strand
GAGGAAGGGCGCCAGGGAGGAGATCGCCGCCGCCTCGCGGGTGGCGAACCCCGGCTGTCACGCGACGGCTTTTCTGCTGCCGGTGAGCCCCTTGGTGAATGCCGGCGTCATTCCTGCCGATTATCCTATATCCTGCCACAGTATCACCGGCTATACCGGCGGCGGCAAACCGATGATCAACGAATATGAGGATCCGGAACGCGAGACACTGTATCCGGATTATGACGCGCCCAGAGAATATGCTTTAGGCCAGGCCCACAAGCATCTGCCGGAGATGTTCCGGTATTCCGGGCTGGCGTATCCGCCGGCATTTTCGCCCATCGTCGCAGACTTTCCCAGAGGCCTGGCGGTATTTACGGCACTGGAAGCAAGGCTTCTGCAAAATAAAAACGCCGGCGGAAAAGTTTCGCCGGAGCTGCTGTGGGAAACGCTGGCCCTTCATTATGAAGGCAGCGCGATGGTCCGGGTTATGCCCTTCGAGGGAGGCGACGCCTGCGACGGAAAGGCGTATCTCAACCCGATGGCGGTCCGGGTTATGCCCTTCGAAGGGGGCGACGCCTGCGACGGAAAGGCGTATCTCAACCCGATGGCCTGCAACGACACGAACAGGGCTGAGATTTTTGTGCTGGGAAACAAAGAGCGGATCATCCTGGCCTGCAGGCTGGATAATCTGGGTAAAGGCGCGGGGGGCGCNGCCATCCAGAACATGAATATTATGATGGGGCTGCCCGAGGATACGGCGCTGATCCGATAGGGGGCGGGCAACCCTCCCGTGAGGTCGGCTTGCTAAATGCTCGTCCGCCCGTTCGAGCCCCCGCTGATAACTGATAGAAGAGAACTTAATTCGGTTAACGTGGTACTTAATGGACGATAGGGGGCTCGAACCCCTGACCTCTAACATGCGAAGCTAGCGCTCTCCCAGCTGAGCTAATCGCCCGAACCGTCATCCCTGCAATGCAACGGACTTTCTCATTATAGCAAATAATCCGGATTTGTAAAGGGTTGTCGTATAGAAGGAGACAGACGATCATGGCAGACAATGAAGCGGTTTTGACCAAAAGGCCCCTGCATGCCAAGCTTTGGTACAGGCTGATTATTTGTACGATATCAGCAGCCCTGCTGATCGCTGCAGCGGGGATGGGCGCCGTGACGATGATTTGCCGGGGACCCTTTCCGGCGGCAAGGGAGCGCTTGGTCACCGGTATCACAGAGACCGGGACTTTTAGCTTTCTTCTCCGCCTTTATTTTACAGAGGACCAATTGCAAAAAATCCTTAGCGACAGCGTAACCGGAGGGCTATCCAATTGACTGAAGAACAAAGGCAAGCGGACGAAAAAGACCTGGAATGGCAAAAAATAACAGGCTCGGGAAGCTGGGCTGTGAAAGAAAGCCTTGCCGGCGCGGAAAGCTGGGAAGAAAAAGAAAACCGGGCTGAAGATCAGGTCAGCCGTATGCTGAGCGGATCCAGCGTCAGACACGCTTCGATGACGCGCAAGAGAAAAGAGAAGTTTGATTTTTGGCAGATATACGGCATAGTTGTCGGCATTCTGATTGTGGTGATCGGCGGATGCCTGGGGTATTTATGGCAAAATCTGGTCCTTTATGAGAGGAGCGTCCCGGCCTATGCGCTCGAACAGTATCGGTATCCGCTGGTTCAGGGCGGATTACCGAAGCTGCTGGTGTATGAAGCGGCAAGGCCGGCTAAGTATGAGACCGCGCTTGAGAGAGACGCTTATATAAGGGAACTCCTGACAGAAGGCGAATGGCGCTATAGTCGCCTGGCCGGCGAATCTGACGAAGATCGCGCGGTTTATCTGTTTGAAGCCGGCAGTACCCCGTTGGCTGCGGTTACGCTGGAAAGAATCCATGCGGGGCGCTTCGGTCATTGGGAGGCGGTTTTGGAGGAGTCGCGCCTGCCGATTTTTGGCGATATTTGGGTTACGGCGCCAAGCGGTACGGCCGTCACGGTGAACGGCATAGATATCTTTGGTGAAGACAGGCTAACAGAGGACATGTTGCAGGAAGCTTCCCGTCAACCTCCTCCCGGCGTTGGCGGGCAGTCCGGAGAAGAAGTATATTACCTTACCGGTTTATATCGCAAACCGGAAATTAGCGCCATGGACGCCTCCGGCAATGCCTGGGAAGTTGTCTGGCAGGAGGAGGATGGTAGTACCCTGGTTCGCATTACCCGCATCACGCAGACGGCATCGCCGGCAGCGGATGCGCCGGCTGCGAATCCCGTACCGGAAGGCGAAAGTGATGAAGAGGAGCTGCCGGATCAGGAAACGGCGCCGGAATCGGAAGCGGAATCGGATTCGGAATCGGACGATGTGCCTGAAACAGCCGGCGAAACCCCTGACGAGGCCCAGGCGACGCCGGAAAGTATAGATTGAACGACAGCGGGATCGAAGATGGCCGGCGCTCAATGGGGTTGAGTCGCGTCAATGCAGGGAAAGGAGATAGTATGGAGGACGATAAGGTAAAGAAAACCGAGGACCAGGCGAAGGGAGGCCGCAGACCTTCAGGCGGCGGCAGGCGGCAGGACAAAGCTGAACCAAAAGCCAGGGACGACGCCGGCGCTGCGGCTGCTGATAATAAAAGAAGCGGGCCGGCTCGCCGGGGCAGAAAGAGCGAAGCTGCGGAAGGCGCCGAAGCAGGAAACCAGAAGGAGGATAAGCCCGTTACGTTCAACGCCCACGCATTGGATATGGANCCGGGATTTGTGATCCCGGAAAGGCCCAGTGTGGATTTGACATANCAGGATTTCACCCGTGAATCCTACGATGAAAACGACAGACGNCCCTTTGTACCTAAAAAGAGAAATGAAGTGCCNTTTGAGCTGTCGGATACGCCGAGGACGCAGCAGACGGATATGCGGGAAAGCAGGAACAATGGCCGGCGGCAGGCAAGTGTGCCGGATTCCGGCAAGCAGGCGGATGAGGCGGCGGAAAGCGGCGACGGGGCGTCTGCAGCGGTTCAGCTTGATTCTCGCACGAAGCAGGCGGATCAGGGAAAGGAAAAAAGAAGTCCGCTTAAGATGAGAGAAGACAAAGGCAAAAC
>WRNN01000301.1 GCA_009776595.1 Clostridiales bacterium | reverse complement strand
GTGCGCGCCCGCCACAGCAATTCCTTTTTTATATGCCATGAGCTTCGCCAGGCAGCTGCCTCTGTGTATCACCGGAATGCCCTTCGCTTTGGCGGCCGCCAGCTCCGGGTTGTCCTTCCGTATGGCGCTGGAAACCACGACAGCTTCCAGGTCGTCCGTGACATAGGCCGGATCATGCTTTCCGATGTGTATCAGGGCTCCCAGCTCGGACAGCCTGTCGGTCAAAGGGGAGGACGCCAGATCCGAGCCGCTTACCGGATTGCCCAGTTCCAGCCAGGCTTTCGCGATGCCGCTCATCCCGATTCCGCCTATCCCGATAAAATGCCACTTACTCACTGCTATTGCCACGCTGTCCGTTCCTTCCTCTATATCCCGGTCATTCCCCCGGCATAACTTCCGCCAGTATATCCAATATGTCGTCCAGNGCGCGCCCGAATGACGCGCCATAGCTGCACTTCGCCATCTCCCTGCGCTTGTCGTCATCCCCAAGGATATCCTCCAGCGCCGCAAGCAGCACGGGACCGGTCAGCTTCTGATCCTCCACCACCGTCGCCCCGCCTTTATCCGAAAGGCTGGCCGCGTTATAAGCCTGATGGTTTTCCGCCGCGTGGGGAAGGGGGATCAATATCGCCGGCAGGCCGCATAAAGTAATCTCGCTCAGCGTAGAGGCGCCGGCCCTTCCTACAAAGATATGCGAGACGGCATATGCAAGGTCCATCCTGTCGATATAGGGCAGCATCCGGATATTGCTGCTCTCCCCGGCGCTGATTTCCCACTCTATCCCCGCCGCCTTCAGCGATTCTGTTATTTGCGGATAATCCCGCTGTCCCGTGGCAAACAGCACTTGCAGGTCCGGCCTCTGATACAGCTTTCCCATCACATGCAGCATCGCCCGGTTAATTCGTGCNGCCCCNTGGGATCCCCCCATGACAAGAATGGTTTTTTTATCCGGCGCAAGCTGAAAGTAGGCCTGCGCCTCGTCTTTATCCGCGGCGGCGATGGACGCCCTCACAGGCAGCCCCGTTACCCTGACTTTCTTCCTGCAGAAAGGAGGAAAATGCTTCTCCGCTTCATCGAAGCTGGTCATGATCCGTTTGGCCCATACAGAAATCAGGCGATTGGTCAGCCCGGGCAGGGCATTGGAGTCATGCAGATAGATCGGGATGCGCTTTTGCGCCGCCGCCAGTCCCACCGGAAAGCAGACGAAGCCGCCTGTGCCGATCACCGCCTTCGGTTCGAAGGCGTCCAGCAGCTCCCGCGCTTCCCTTCTGCCTTCGCTGTCGATCTTCAGCGCATGCGCCAGGGTTTTGATTTTCCTGCCCTGCCAGCCTTCCGCGGAGATGCCCCGGAAGGGGTAGCCGGACTCCGGAACGATCCTGCTTTCCATACCGCCCCTGGCGCCGATATAACGGATCTCCGTCCCCGGCCAGCGCCGCAGGAGACCGTCGGCTATAGCCAGCGCCGGATAAATATGTCCGCCGGTCCCGCCGCCGGTGATGACCAGTTTAACACTTTCCATAGCGCACACTCCCTGACCGGATGCGGGTCGCAACGGCAGACTACCTGATTATTCGTCCCGACGCCGGAAGCGGGATATATTCAGCAACACGCCCACCGATCCCATGGACATCAGCAAGGAAGAACCGCCGTAGCTGATGAAGGGCAGCGTAATACCGGTTACCGGTATCGTTCCGGTTACTACGCCGATATTTAAGGCCGCCTGCAAAACGAGGCTTGTGGTAATGCCCACCGCCAACAGGCTGCCAAAAAGGACCGGACACCGGATAGCAATCCGGTAGCCCCGCCAGGCCAATACACAAAACAGGATAACAATGCATCCGGCGCCGATGAAGCCCAGCTCTTCCCCGGCGACGGAGAAGATGAAGTCAGTATTTTGCGCGGGCAGGAAGCCCAGCTTTTGCCGGCTTCCGCCAAATCCCACGCCGATGAGGCCGCCGGAGCCTAAGGCATAAAAGGAATTGATTACCTGATAACCTGTTCTTACCGGATCCGCCCAGGGGTCGAGGAATCCTTGAATGCGAAGCATCTGGTATTCATTGGACAGGATGATCATCGCGACGCCGGCGCTGCAGGCTACCAGCGCGCCTATCCCATACAGGATATGCAATCCCGCCGCGAACAAAATGCCGATCCCGATGCAAGCCAGCGTGACGGTTGCGCCCAGATCCGGTTCTTTATATACCAGGAACAGGACGATCCCCATCATCGCGACCACACGGCCAAGCGTACCGGTCAGATCGTTCGGATCCGCCTTTTTTTCACTCAAGGCGTCCGCAAAAAACAGCGCAAGGGTAAATTTCGCGATTTCCGAAGGCTGCAGGTTAAAGGGGCCGAGGGGGATCCACCGGTAGACTTCATTCACCGGTTCAAAGACGAAGGCCAGTCCGAGCAATACAATGGTAGACCAAATGGCAACCTTCGAAAACAGGCGATAAATCCGATAGTCCAGGTTCATTGCGCAAAGCATGATCACAAGGCCGATACCGGCGAAGGTACCCTGGCGTTTAAAGAATTCATAGGGGTCGCTGGAAATCGTCTCATAGTAGCTGGCGCTGAACACGAGGATTACGCCGAAACCTACCAGAAATACCGTGATGAATAACAGCCAGATATCCGGCGCGCCTTTTTTCAAAGCGATCGTCTGCAAAGAGGCTGCCGCTTCCCTTCGTCTTCCGGCAGGAGACGCAGCAGATTTCATATAGAGGATATTATTCTTCGTTGCCATTTGTCTCCCCCTTCCCTTCGTTTCGCTTACCTTAGCTTCCCTTCGCCCCGCTTCGCCGGGTTTCCGGTCGCGGCGCATCCTAGGCTTTATTGACTGCCAGCGATTTGACGGCTTCCGTGAAAGCCCTCCCCCGCTCCTCATAGCTGCTGAACATGTCAGCCGCATGTCTGCAAGGCTTCCTTTATCCTATCCCTGTCTTTGCCTAATAAAGCCGCGAAACGGCCTTTCTTTACAAATGTTTCCGCTACCCCGCTGAAGGACACGCCCTTTCCGTCTCCGCCCGCAATGAGCAGGATCGGCCTGTCATAGGCGTCCATCGC
>WRNN01000300.1 GCA_009776595.1 Clostridiales bacterium | reverse complement strand
TGCCAAGGCTACGGTAGGAACAGGAAGTTGTGAAACACAGGCTTGGCAGCCAATGAAGCCGTAGGACCACCCAGTAGGGGGTCCAGGCGAAGGTCCTTCAAGGAGGCTGGCGGGCTATACACGGAAGGACGTTGAGCCGTTAGGCTGAATAATTCTGAAAGTCTGATGTTGAACACGAATGTGACGTGTAGCCTGGCAAATGTGCCGCTCGTCACCAATGTCTGCACTGAACTGTAACATAATGTCTCATGTCTCCCCATAGCAAATCCAACGGAAAAGGAGCCTCCCATGTCATACGACGGCCTGGTCATGAACGGCATAGCCCGGGAATGCAACCAGCTTCTATCCGGGGCGCGGATTGATAAAATCGCCCAGCCCAACAAAAACGAAATCATCTTACAGCTGCGCAATCAGGGCAAAAGCCATAAGCTGCTGATTTCCGCCCTGGCGCAGGAAGCCCGCGTCCAGCTTACGACGACGGCGCCGCCCAATCCGGACCAGCCCCCGGCCTTCTGTATGGTCTTGCGCAAACATCTGGAGGGCGGCAGGATCCTTTCCTTCGAGCAGCAAGGCATGGACAGGGTCCTGTATATCACGATCTCCGCCATGGATGAGTTTGGCGATATCAAACCAAAGCGCCTGATCGCGGAAATCATGGGCAAACACAGCAATTTGATCTTGACGGATCCGGAGACAGACAGGATTATCGACAGCCTGAAACGGGTTACAGAAAGCGTTAACCGGTATCGGCAAGTGCTTCCCGGCCTGACCTATCTTGCGCCGCCGCCTGTCCATAAGCTCCCCCTCTGGCAGGAGGAAGAAGAGGCCATTGGGACGCGGCTGATGAAAGCCGGCGCCAGTCAGGCGCTGGACAAGCTCATCCTGTCTCTCTACGACGGGATTGGTCCCTTAAGCGCCCAGGAACTGATCCACCGCGCAGGCGCCAGCCCCGTGGATACGCCGGAGCGCTTCGGTCAGCGCGACTATCTGCGCTTATTTCAAGCGATACAAAGACTGGGAAAGGATATATTGGAAGGCGCTTATCAGGGGGAAATCCTGTTGCAGGACGGCAAGCCCAAAGACTTCTCCGCCATTGCCCTTACCCTGTATCCCGCCGAACAGCGGCAGGCGTTTTCTTCGCTGAATGAAATGCTGGACGCCTTCTACCGCAATCGGGGCGCCGCAAACCTCTTTCATCAAGAGCAAAAGAACCTGGAGCAAATCCTATATCGGGAACAGGAGCGCTGCAGAAAAAAAGCCGGCCTGCAGGCGGAATCCATTCTGGAAGGCAAAGAAGCGCAGAAATGGCAGATTATGGGGCAACTGCTGACCGCCAATCACTATCAAATCACGCAGGGGGAAGAAGCTTATGTCCCCAATTATCACGATCCGGAGGGCGCGATAGTCAGGATCCCCATGGATCCCAGGCTCAGTCCTATGGAAAACGCCCAGGCATATTTCAAACGCTGCCAGAAGGCCCGCCAAACCGCGAAAATGGCCCAATTGCATTATGACGAAACCATGACGGAACTCGCCTATCTGGATAGCCTTGCCTTTTCGCTGACGACTGTGCGCAGCCCGGAAGAACTNGCTGAGGTTCGCCGGGAATTAAGCGAAGCCGGCTACAGCAAACAGAAGCCTGCGTCCAGGCGTTCGCCGGGCGGAAAAAGCAGGCAGGTTGCAGGCAAAAGCGGCGGCGGCAAAGGAAATAAGGCGGATAAAACGAAAGCCCGCGAAGCGGACCCGGTGATCAGCAAAATCCATTATCAGGGTTTCGATATACTCTATGGCAGGAACAATCGCCAAAACGACTATCTGAACATGAAAGTCGCCAAAGCGGGCGACCTCTGGTTTCATGCGCAAAACACGCCCAGCGCCCATGTGATCCTCCGCAATCCGGATAAAAAGGAGATTCCTGCGGAAGCCGTCGAAACGGCGGCCAAATTATGCCTCTGGCATTCACAGGCAAAATCCGCCGGCAGAGCGGCGATNGACTACACCCTGCGGCAGAACATATGGAAACCGAAAGGCGCNAAGCCTGGCATGATGCTTTATGAAAAGTTCCAAACCATCTATGTTACGGCGGATGAGGAGGAAATACAGCAGTTATTGAATGCGTAGCCTACTTATACAGACGGATCGTTCCACTTTTGTTCAGATCCGTGAGGATCGTGCCCGCCAGCGGAAACGCGATCAAACCGACAATACCGAATAAAGAAGCCCCTAAATACATACATAACAGAGTAATCAGCGGATACAGGCCGATTTGCATGCCTACCACCTTGGGTTCAATCGTGTTCCGGACCACCAGCACCACGACGTAAAGGATTATCAACTTCAAAGCCCTCGATAGTTCTGCCGATATGAGACTGACGATAACCCAGGGAATGAGTATCGTTCCTGTGCCCACAACGGGCAAAGCGTCAAAAAGAGCGATCACCAGGGCAAGAACCGGCGCGTTTCTGAAGCCCATCAGAAGAAAACCGATCAGCAGTTCCCCAAACATAATCAGCGTCATGATACAGCAGGCCTTGAGATAGCTGCCAAAGAACTTGAAAGTGTTGTTCTTGATTTGNGTGAGAATCTGCAGTTTCTCCGGACTTAANTGCTTCTGGATAAAGCTTTTGATGCCCGGGTAGTCCGCGGATACATAAAACGAAGCGAGGACAGAGATGAGAAAATTGATAAAAAACACGGGGAAAGCGCCGGCGAATCCGGTAACCCAGTTGATTACAGCGGTTGAAACGGTAGTGACCAGATTGGCCAGGGAGGAAATGACGTTGCCTGTCAAGCTCTGAATCGTAGCTTGTAAGGAAGGGTCGATCTCCTGAAAGAGCGTGACCAGCGTGCTGAAGCTCTGTCCTAATGCGGGTTCGATCGAGGATCGATAGTAATCCGGTATAACGCTNAAAAAATGGCCGATCGCCGACACCAGCCGAATNCCGGATATTGCCAGGAGCGTTCCCACTATCGAGTAGAACAGCACCAGGATGATCACCGCCATCCACTTCTGTTTTACTTTCGTAACGCCGGCTACCCATTTCGCCAGCGGCCGGAGGGATATCGCCACC
>WRNN01000299.1 GCA_009776595.1 Clostridiales bacterium | reverse complement strand
GACGGCCTGGAGACCATGTGCCGCGCTTTGGCGGCTTATATACGGGAGAATAAGGATTCGCTGACTATTGACAGCGTATGTTATACGCTCCAGATGGGCCGAAAGCATCATGCTTATAGGGCGGCTTTCCTGGTCGGCGATTTGGAAGAGCTTTGCCAAAAGCTCAAACAGGCGGAACGCCGCGGTATAGTATCAGATCAGGAGAAAGTCTTCCTGGGAAGGTACAGTATTGTCCCCGAAAACAAAACGAAGCGGGAAGCTTATGAAATCACTGCCGAGGAGAGCGCGCAGCGTACGAGGCAGGCAGCAGCCGCAATGGAAAGCCTGGCTGCGGGAGAGCGGCGCGGCTGGCCTTCTCTGCTCACGCTTTATGTGGGCGGCGCCGAAGTGGACTGGCTTCCTCTGTATCCTAACCCGGTTCACCGNGTTCCNCTGCCGCTTTATCCGTTCCAGAGACATCATTGCTGGGTGGAACCGCCCGTCACGTCGGAAACCGCCTTTCTAAAAGAATTTGATCATCTGTTTTATCAACTTACCTGGCAGGCCTATCCGCTTGTGGAAAGCCCTGTGAAAACGCTGCCGTCGGTTTTGGTTCTTTGCCACAACGGCGACTTACTGAACGGGTTGTCACAAGCTCTTACAGCCAAACACGCGACTGTAAGCACGGTTTTACTGTCAACAGGCAAACGGGAAATATCCGGGAACCGATATATCTGCGGTTATAGCGCGCAGGACATAGAGTGGCTGTTCATTCAGTTAGAAAACAAAAGCATAGACACCCTGGTCTATATCACGCCGTCCGGAGAACAGGCGCAGGACGACTATGCAGGCATACAAGAGAACCTGGATAAGGGTTTATTTGCCGTCATGAACCTGATAAAAGGAATAACAAAAGCTCATTACCATCATGAAATGGAGCTTATTCTGATATCATATAACGGCTATTGCGTAACAAAAAGCGAATCGGTACTGAGTCCTCATAACGCGGCCACGTTGAGCATAGGCAGAGTGATTGAACAGGAATACCCCCATTTTTCCGCACGCGCAATAGATACGGATCTGACGACCGGAACGAATCAATTGGCGGAGGAAATTCTCAATTCTGATCACCGGCAGTATTTGATTTCCTACAGGGGAGGGATCCGATACGCCCAGTGTTTTGGCCGCGCGGAAGTAGAGCCTGTGCGGACAATGATTCGCAGAGACGGCAATTACCTAATCACGGGCGGCACCGGGGATATCGGACTCGAAACAGCCCGCTATCTGGCGCAGACGGGTTGTCGCAGCGTCACGCTGCTTAGCAGATCCGGTTTTCCGGATAGAAGCCGGTGGGATGATTCTGATCTTAGCCCTGGTGATCGCGGAAAAGTTGAGATTCTACGGCAAATTGAACAATACGGGGTATTGTTAATAATAGAATCTGTGGATATTTGCCAATACGATGTCCTTACTGAGCGGCTTGAGCAAGCCCGCCAAAAAACAGGGCCTTTTCATGGCGTTTTCCATTCGGCTGGTTTGGCGGGAGCGGGATTCATCCTGCGCAAAGAGGATGCGGATACTTGGAAGGTACTGGATCCTAAGATCAAAGGAACCTGGTTTTTAGATCAGGCAACCCGTTTAGATCCGTTGGATTTTATGGTTCTTTATTCCTCCGCGGTCACGCAATCCGGTGAGGCGGGACAAAGCGATTATGTCGCCGCCAATACTTATCTGGATGCCTATTGTGACTACAGGAACGCGCTTGGAAAGCGCACGTTCGCGATCAACTGGGTATCCTGGAAAGAAACCGGAATGTCTGTACGTTTCGGTATAAATGTGGATACCATTACACGAGCGTTACCCACTTCTCTAGCGCTGGAAGGCCTTGACCTCTTACTAAAAAGTGATTACAAACGGGTAATGATCGGCCAATATACGGTCAGTTCAAATATCTTAATAATGGATGAATACAGCCGTAATCTGGTTACCGAAGATATGCGTCAAAAAATCCAGCGATACAAAGACAGCCTGAACAGGGATTTGTCTGGCTCCTCAATCATAAGAGAAGGGGATCGGGAGGTCGCGCAGATTTATAAAGGGCGTGTACGCATCCTGCCGCATAGTGAGAAGGATAAAGTGGACGAAAACACCTTTAGCGGTTTGAACATCAACCTTCAGACCAGAAGCCCGGAAGAGGTGGAAGACAATATTACAAAGGTCTACTCCGCTGTGCTTGGATACAAGGATATTGATATTTATGACAATTTTTTCGAGATGGGCGGAGACTCCATCATACTGACCCGGATGCAGGGTTTTATCGATCAAATGTATCCTGACGCGATAACGGCGGCTGATTTATTTGAATATACTTCTGTGTTTACATTGTCACAATACATTTATGAAACACTGGGGCGAAAAAAACAGACAGACGCAAGAAACACGGCCCTGGCGGCCCCGCTTGCCGCCTATGCGGAAGCTCCAAATATACTGCCTCTCAGCGCTGCGCAGCAACGTGTTTATATATCGCATAGAATGAGTAAAAATAAATTGACCTATAACAACCCGTTTATTTGCCGTGTGGAATCAGGATTAAGCCGTGAGGCCCACCTTGAGATCGCCCGGCGGTTGATGCATCGGCATGAAGCGCTGCGCACAGGATTTTCTCTAAAGGGAAAATCCGTACAACAGGAAATTTATGACGGGCTGGAGCCAATGATCGAATATGTTTCCTATGCTGCCGCAGCCGATATAGACTTTAACACATTGCTAACAAAGTTTGATTTAGCTAAACCCCCACTGTTTAAAATAACAGTCATTGAACTTGATAACGGCGGGACCATCATGTTCTTCGATATCCATCATATCATTGCGGACGGGTATTCCTCCCGTATGCTGCATCGGGATATCGGTATGATACACCGGAAAGAACAGATGCCGGAGCAAAGATATCAATATCGTCACTATGTGATGTGGGAGAGAGGCTTCAATCAAAACGAAGCGTATGGTAATATGAAACGCTACTGGGAAGAGAAACTGCGGAACTATTGCCCACCCATTCGATATGTGCCGGAAAAAGGTGGGTGTCCTGGCGAAT
>WRNN01000298.1 GCA_009776595.1 Clostridiales bacterium | reverse complement strand
TAATACGATTGCACCATTATTCGTCGTTCAAAATCCAAGTCCCGACTTGACCATGACAGACCTCCGTTTGTCCAAGTCACATAGATTTCCATTCTGTATTCACCGGGATCAATTGGCATCTTGAAGTTAAGCAGTTCGCCATCCTCCCGGATATAGTTTGGTCCGCCCCGCAGCGAATAATACAGCCTCTCTTCATGAGGCATACCGCCTGAAACCACTATATTAAAATTGTCTTCATAAAAAACAATCGGCACTTCTTCCGATTGGAACTCCACTTCCCCTGATTCTTCTACGCCGTAGATCAAACTTTTCGTGATAAAGGATAATGGCTGATATTCATTTGTACCAGATACAATGCGGATATGCCCAACAACATCTTCAACAGTGTCTTTTTTCGGTAGATCATCTGTTTCTATTATTAGCCTCACATAATACTGATAGCTTGCGCTTTCTGCTCTTATAGCTTTTCTCCCGTTGCTCCACGTCTGCCAAAGGCAAAGAATATATTCTCCCGGAGACGATGGCAATCGAAAAGAATCCGTTCGCCAATAAAGAATCTGCTCCAAATTTTTGTCATAGAGTGTATAGTCGCCTCGTATAGGCATACCTCCGTGCAAATCAAATGAAAAGTTTTCTTCGTAATGAATGCTTGGTAATTCAAGTAAATATTCAGAATTTGGACGAAGCAAGGGCATTCCATCCCATGTTGTATTACCTTTTTGCCCGCTTACAGCTTGTTTGAAAGGAGTATATGCTTTCTCGCCGGAGATTGCTATAACCTCGCCGACGACTTCTTCATCGATGCTTTGGCTGAATCCAAACCATAGCAGAAGAATAAGCGCAATAAGAGAAATACCGATGATCACTCTTTTCATTTCTTCCTCCGCAATACAAGCCAACCCATTGTGCCGTCAAAGACTGATTGGAAATACACGCTGTCTTTTAGCTGACCGCCCGCGTCATACAGCGGTTTTGCCTTTGAGATAGTCAAACACCTCCCAATTCAATCCCCCATGATTATATCATGCCGGCTGTCATCCTGAACACATGGGCTTCTTGCGCGGCTTGCGGAAGCGCTGAGGTTGAAGTATAATTGGCGTAGGTTTGGACGTAGGGGGCGCTGATATGTCAGGACATTCAAAATGGTCAACGATAAAGCGGAAGAAAGGCAAGGCGGACGCGGCGAAAGGCGCTGTATTTACTAAGCTTGCGCGGGAAATCATTCTGGCGGCAAAAGTCGGAGGCGGCAATCCCGAGGGCAATTTCCGGCTGCGGATAGCCATCGCCAATGCGAAAGCGGCGAATATGCCCAATGATAACATTAAGCGGGCAATTGAAAAAGGCACAGGCGGCGCTGACGGCGCCAACTACGAAGAGCTGACCTATGAGGGCTATGGCCCCGGCGGAACGGCTGTCATCGTCCGGGCGATGACGGATAACCGCAACCGCACAGCCGGCGAGATACGGCATATCTTTTCAAAAAACGGCGGAAACATGGGAGAAAGCGGCTGTGTCAGCTGGATGTTTAAAGAAAAAGGCGTATTAACCATAGAAAAGGAGAGCTGCAAGCTCGGCGCGGACGACCTTATGCTCATGGCGCTGGAGCTCGGCGCGGAAGACATAGAGGAAGAAGAGGACGCCCTGGAGATCATCACGGCGCCGGACGCCTTTCAGGCGGTCAAGGAAGGCATGGAAAAGGAAGGGGTCGTCTTCAGCGAAAGCGAGATCACGATGCTGTCCGATAACGACGTGGTGGTGACCGATCTGGATCAGGCGAAATATGTGCTGCGTATGATGGACGCCCTGGATGAGCACGACGACGTGCAGAATACCTACACCAACTTTGATGTGCCTGACGAGATCGCCGATCAACTCGGCTAAGGAGAAGGGATGATCGTTTTAGGGATCGACCCGGGTACCGCTATCATGGGTTACGGCGTCGTCGAGTATGGGAACAGCAAGCATAAATCCCTGGCATACGGCGTTATCCGTACGAACAAAGAGGACAAAACGGAAGACCGGCTGAAGCAGCTTTTTCTCGGCGTCAACCGGTTGTTTGATGAATACAGGCCGGACGTGATGGCGGTAGAAGAGCTTTTTTTTAACCGCAATACGACAAATGCCCTGTCTGTAGGGCAGGCAAGAGGCGTCGTTTTACTGGCGGCGGGGATCAGGGAAGTGCCCATCGGAGAATATACGCCGCTTCAGGTGAAACAGGCGGTAGTCGGCTATGGCCGCGCCGAAAAGCATCAGGTACAGTTCATGATACGCAAGATCCTTGGCTTGGAGGAAACGCCCAAGCCGGACGACGCGGCGGACGCGCTGGCCGTAGCGATCTGTTATTGTCAGTTTGGCGGCAGGCAGAGCTGGCAGAGTACGCGCCGCTAGTCTCATTCCTTGAAGAACTGAAGGAGAAACCATGATTGATTTCATCGAAGGGGAAATCGTAGCCAAGGAGGCGCAGAAGCTTGTGCTGCGGACAGGCGGCGTCGGCTTTGGCCTGAAGGTATCCGCGCAAACCCTTTCCGGCCTGCCGCATCCGGGCAATAGCGCCCTGGTGTATACGAATATGCAGATCAAGGAAGAGGATATCAGTTTGTACGGCTTTTCCACCAGGGAAGAACGGGCGTTCTTTGAATTGCTGATCCAGGTCTCGGGCGTAGGACCGAAGCTGGCCTTAGCCATACTGTCCGCCTATCCTGTGCCCGCGCTCAAGAAAGCGCTGGTGATGGGCGACCTGGCTACCTTGGGTACCATATCCGGCATCGGAAAGAAAACAGCCCAGCGGATGGTGCTGGAACTGAAAGATAAGCTGAGCAGGGAAATGATCCCCGGAGATATAGGAGACGGTGTAGAGCCGGGCTTTCTTTCCGGCGAAGACAGCGAGTTGTCTCAGGCTATCGAAGCGCTGGAAGCCCTGGGCTACGGCAGGGGAGAAATCATGAAAGTCTTTACCGGAACGGATCTGGGCCAAATGAAGATCGACGACATGATCCGTCTGGGCCTCAGGCAATTGGCGCGGTAAGGATGAGGAGGGTGCATGGAGGAGGAACGCCTGGTTAACCCGGTCGCGGGCGCCG
>WRNN01000297.1 GCA_009776595.1 Clostridiales bacterium | reverse complement strand
CAGGAGCGGGAGTACGTATTACAAGCATTGGCGTCCATCGACCAACTGGAAGGGCGGGAGCAGATGGAGCGTGTGTTTTCCTTGCACGCATTTGGAGACTCAAAACGATTTGAGCGCTCCGCCCGTTCTCGGATTCTTAGTATTCTCAGAAAGTATTTCGCGGGAGAAATAGACATGGATAGCGACAGCGCAGACGAGGATTTATTGAGGCAAATTGGCATCGTCAAATACCCGGAGCAGTTCGAATTCTGCGGAAGCATGTCCGTTGCGCTCCACGGAAAACAGGCGGACTTCAGTTGTTTGTCCGGCGGCGGGGCAATCTATTCCAGCGACTTTTCTTCCGGCGCCATAGAAATATCTTCAAATGTCACATCGGTCATCAGCATTGAGAACCGGGCGAATTATTTCGACTATTTACAAAACTCGAAGGCAGACAATGAACTGGTTATCTACCACGGCGGAATGTATAGTCCCCGAAAAAAGCAGTTCCTCCAGTCCATCGCCACCGCTATGCCCCCGGAATGTGTATGGAAGCATTGGGGGGATATCGATTATGGGGGCTTTCTCATGCTGGCCAGGCTCCGCAGGGAAATCCGCCCGGATGTGACGCCCTACCGGATGAATCAAGCGGAATTGGAGCAGTACAGCCATTTCGCCTTACCCATCACAAAAGCCTATGCGGATAAGCTGGAAAGCCTTCTGGCCCGCCCGGAGCTGGCCGATTGCACAGGCTGCATCGAATACATACTGCAGAAAGGGCTTCGCCTCGAGCAGGAAGCGATGTTGCTGTAAAGGGATTATTTGACTGGTATAATAAATAGCCTAAGTGACAGGAACTCTGTCAGGAAAGGACTCAACACAATGGATTCGCTTATTAAGCAAAAGTTAAGGGAAATAGAACTGGAAGAGCAAATCCGAATCCTTCATGCCGTGGAATCCGGTTCCCGCGCATGGGGCTTTGCTTCCCCTGACAGTGATTACGACGTGCGGTTTATCTACGTCCGGGAGCCAGAGTTCTATTTGCAGCTTAATAAGACCCGTGACGTCATCGAATGGCAGCTGGATGAAACGCTCGATATAAACGGATGGGATTTGCAGAAAGCCTTGCGCCTGCTTGTTAAGTCAAATCCAACTCTGTTCGAGTGGGCGAGTTCGCCGCTTGTGTATCTCACGACCGCTGAATGGGCAATAATAAACGCATACTTACCGGACTATTTCCTCGCAAAGCTCGGCGTCTATCATTACCTGAGTATGGCGGAAAAGAATTACCGGGAATATTTAAAGCGGGACATTGTGAAAGTAAAAAAATACCTCTATGTCCTCCGCCCGATTCTTGCCTGTAAATGGATTTTGCAAAAGCAAACACCGCCGCCTATGCTGTTCTCGGAATTGGTCGCATCGGAAGCGAATGCGGAGTTGACAAAGGAAATCAATCGCTTGCTTGCCATCAAAGTAAGCGTTCCGGAAGCCGGGGAAATGCAGCGAATCGAGCCGTTGAACGACTTTATCGAAACAACGCTCCCCTGGTTGAAAGCGCAGGCGGACGCATTGCCGGGTGTAAAGTCAAAAGGTTACGATGAATTGAATCGCTTGTTTATTGATACGGTCAATCACCGAACGATGCAACCGGGGGAAGGCATATAGGTTCATGCGAAAACCGCCAGGGAACCGTTCCGCAGGCCATCAATGAAGTGAAGTGAAAGGGCAGGGAAACCGTGGCGTACAGCGAACTTGTCAAGGACTATAACAGAATACGCGGCTATATGCGACAATTCATCGCCTACGGTTTCAGAAGCCGCAACGAGTTCGGCGCAAAAAGCGCCCGCAGCTACGACAACGAAAAAAGGCGGGTAGAGAGCTGGCTCGGCGAATCGATGTCCTTTCGCCGGGACAAAGACGGCAAAGCGGTGTTTTTTTCCGTGGACAGCCGGCGCATACCGCGCAACCCTCTGCACAAGTCATGGAAAGCGGCGAGCTTCACCAGAAACGATATCGCCCTTCACTTTATCCTGCTCGACATCTTGGCGGACGGGCAGCCCCGGACGATAACCGGACTACTTGAATCCATCGACAAAGAATATTTGGCTGCATTTGAGAACGCAGAGCCGATCGATATATCCACCCTGAGAAAAAAGCTGAAAGAATATGTGGATATCGGTTTAGTCGCCACCGCGAAACAAGGAAAGCAGTACCAATACTCCCTGCCGGCTGACGCTGTCCATTTAGCAGGCTGGCAAAACGCCATCTCTTTTTTTTCGGAAGAAAATCCGCTTGGCGTTGTCGGCAGCTTTCTGCTGGACAAATATGAAACGCTGCGAAACGACGTGTTTACATTTAAGCACCGCTACTTGCTGTTTGCTTTGGATACCGGCGTTCTGCTAGACTTGCTCACGGCAATTCACGCACAGAGACAAGTCGAGCTTGAGATGGCGGGCAGCAAGAATGGCGACGCAAGACGAGTGGCGGCCATCCCGCTGAGAATCTACAGCAGTACCCAGGGCGGGCGGCAATATTTGTCAGCCTTTAGTCCGCAGAGAAAGGAAATTACTTTTTTTCGTCTGGACAGCATCATTAAGGTCAAAATGCTCGAACGCACGTCAGATTATGAAGCGTACCAAAGGCAACTGGAAACTGCCATGCCGCATATCTGGGGCGTCTCCGTCGGCCGGTACAAACCTCAGCATATCGAAATGCTGCTGTCTGTTAATCCGCAAGACAGCCATATTGTCAGTCGCCTTGAACGCGAGAAACGATGCGGCACTGTCGAGCCCCTTGGCGACAATCGTTGGCGTTTTTCGGCAGAGGTGTATGACGCCAGGGAACTGCTTCCATGGCTCCGCACTTTTATCGGGCGGATTGTTTCCCTCACCTGTTCCGACAAAACCGTCGAAGACCAGTTTTGGGCGGATTTTACCGCCCTTGAAGCGCTGTACGGAGAAGCAATGTACGGAGAAGCGTTGTACAGAGGTGACGGCGATGTTGTTTAGCGAGGTCTACTCCGCCTACTTCAATGCTGTCGCCGCTGTTATCACAGAGGCGTTGACGGGTAATCTAGCCATAAAGGACGTCGGCAGAATCATTGG
>WRNN01000296.1 GCA_009776595.1 Clostridiales bacterium | reverse complement strand
AAGCTGAAGCATCCGAGCCGCAGCCGAAAGCTAAAGGATTATTTGGATTAAGAGCTACTCATCGCTATTTTTCTTTTTCCGCGAGGCTGGGCATGTAGCATATGCTGCGCCCTGTGCTTTCTTCGGTGGTGATGGTTAATCGAATGCCGTAGAGTTCGGAGAGCGTTTCTTCCCGGATCATTTCAAGAGTATTTCCATAAGACAATTCCCCGCGCCTGTTGAGAATGGCTGTTTTTCCGCCCAGAAGCAAAGCGTTGTCGGGGTTGTGCGTCGTAAATACAATGCCAAAACCTCTTTCGGAGAGCCTTTTGATGATTTGCAGCACGCGGAGCTGATTGCCGTAATCCAGGTGAGAAGTCGGTTCATCCATCAGGATGTACGACGGTTCCTGCGCCAATACCCTTGCGATGGAGACTTGCTGCCGTTCGCCGTCGCTGATCTGCATATAAGATTTTTCCGTCAAATGCCCGATGCCCATTTCTGCTATGGCCTGTCGGGCTTTTTCGTAATGCGTCCTGCCCGGCCGTTCAAAGGTGCCGATATAGGGAGCGACGCCTGTGACGACATAATCGATCACGCGAAAGTCAAAGGTCGGCATGATCATCTGCGGGACATAGCCCATGAGCTGTGCTAATTGCCGCAGATTGAGCCGCTCCCTCGGCCTGCCATCGTAAACGATAGCGCCGGAAGCGGGTTTCGCAAGACCGGTTATCATTTTGAGAAGGGTTGTCTTACCCGCTCCGTTCGGGCCGAGTATCGACAGGACTTCCGCCGGCTCGATACGCAGGTCAAGGTTACGCAGCACCTCATGATCCCCATAGGAAAAATGCAGTTTTCGGATTTCGATACTCATAAGACTTTCAACCTGTTGCGGCTGAGCAGCCACACGAAGAAGGGCGCGCTCATCAGCCCGGTGAGAATGGAAAGAGGAATTTCCGCGGCAGTGAGGTTTCGGGCGAGGGTATCGATCAGGAGCATAAACGCGCCGCCAAGCAAAGCGGTGAGCGGCATAAGCTTCGTATTGTCGCTCCCGCCGATCAGACGGCCGAAATGCGGAATGATCAGCCCGATCCAGCCAATCTTTCCGCTTACACATACGGCGCAGGCAGTCATCAGGCTGGCGCAGAGGATCGCCAGCGCACGGAGGCGCGCGACGTTGAGACCCAAAGTCTTCGCTTCCTGTTCGCCGAAGGATAAGATGTTGATCCGCCAGGACAGGGCAATCATCAGGATCAGTGCGGCTAAAATCGGCGGGCTGATAGAGAATAGTTGCCCTTTGTCCAGCTTAGCGAGGCTGCCCATCTGCCAGAACACGATCGCTGCAAGCTGATCGCTTTCCCTTGAGGTAAAGCGAAGGATGCCAATAATGGCGTCCATAAAGCCGCTGACGATAATCCCGGATAATACGAGCATCAAATTCGATGAATTGCGCATGAGTTTGGGTATGCTGGCGGCCAGCAGCACCGCCAGGACGCCGCCGGTGAACGCGAAGAGCTGAACCGATTGCAGGGAAAGGCCCATCACGATCGCGGCTGATGCGCCGACGCTGGCGCCGGAGGATACCCCGATGAAATCCGGCGAAATGAGCGGGTTCCGGAATATGGATTGATAGATCGCACCGGACAGGGACAGCGCCGCTCCGATCAAAAGCGACGCTGCCACGCGCGGAATGCGCACCAGAAAAAGAATGTTGTGCATCGCTTCATCCGGCGGGGTTTCGCCGGAGAGCTTTGCTACAAGGACTTTCCACACATCGAGAGGGTTCATGCTGTAGCGCCCCAGGCATAGGGCGGCCATCACCATAAGGGCGAGCAGGATGGTTATACCCAGCATCAGTGTGGCATATTTGCTGTTACTCATGGACGTATCCTGTCACAAGCGATTATTTTACAGAGAGGCCCAACTGCTCCGCGGTGAAGCGCTGTCCGTAAACCAGTTCATAGTATTCGTTCGCGTCGTTTAAAACCTGATCCATCGAGTATAATTCCGGGTACAGGTTGTTGATCAGCCACATAAGGCCCATCGACGTGGAAGGGGTCGGGTAATCCCAGGGCTCCAAGGCGCTGGGGAATACGAATACCTTTTTATCCTTGACCGCCTGAATGCTGCTCCAAGCCGCGTCGGTTAAAATATCTTCCACCGTATAGGATGCGTAGGCAGGTATATAAATAATATCCGGGTTCCATCCAATAATTTCTTCCACACTCACCTCAATGAAGTCGCCGCTGCCTGCAACGTCTTTAGCGACATTTATCGCGCCCGCAGTCTCCATCATGAGAGATTGGAGCATGGCGCCATTGGCGACGCTAAGCTTGGAACTGCTGCCCAAGTAGATTGCTTTGGCCTGTGAACCGGCTTTCCCGGCGATTTCTTTGGCAGCGTTGATTTTGCCGTCGAAATAAGCGTTGATTTCCGCGGCGCGCTTGTCTTCGCCAAGGAGTGTACCCAGCAAGGTAATGGAGCTTTTGATTGTCTCAAAGCTTTCGTTGTTAGGAAGAATCACAGCGGCGGGAATGCCCGCGTTTTCGAAAACGCTGGCTTCGTCGGCAAAACGCTGGGGCAGGATTGCCAGATCCGCGCCCACCGCGATGCAGCTCTCAATATTGACATTCCTTCCCATGCCTATCTGGGGGACGTCATTTGCCAGCTCCGGATAGACATACTGATAAAGGTTGCCCGCCATATTTTTGTTGCCGAAGCCGACGAGATACTTGCCGCCGCCGCCGAGGATGATCGCTATGTTCAGCGTCGGGTTGTGGGTGCCGACGAGTTTCGTGGCAGGTTTAGGCAGCGTTACGCTTCGGTTCACGATATCGGTGATGGTGACGCTAGTTCCGCTTGCGCCTGCGGTATTGACGATAACCTTGCCATCCACGACAGAGGCGCTGAAGCCTGTGAGCCCGAAATTAAAAAAGGAAATGGGCACATAGGTGCGTCCATCGATAATCTCCGGCGCCGGGCCAAATTCGCGTGTGGACAGTCCGCCATCGGTGCTGATCTGCGGCTTTCCGATCCAGAGTACATAAGTATCTCCTATCGTGACGCTCCTGTCATTCCCCTTCCAGGTTACATCCAAACCCAGGGCT
>WRNN01000295.1 GCA_009776595.1 Clostridiales bacterium | reverse complement strand
CCATCTGCGAGTTGCTTCTCCGCCGTTTAAGTATACCTGCCACTTTGGTACGGATATCGGCGACGAAAGAAACCTTATCGCCAATCGGTTTACACAGAGGGAGATTTGCGAGCAATTCGGCGCCGATAGTCTGGGGCATCTCAGTTTAGAAGGCTTGCATTACGCCTGCAGAGGCTGTGCATTGCCTTTCTGCAACGGCTGTTTTACAGGGCGCTATCCGATACAAACCGCAGACCGTAATCTTGTGATGTTTTCTGAATAAACGAATCTTCGTTCAGCACAGGATTCGGACCCACGCTGAACCACAGATGCGTCCATGCAGACCCTAAGAGTTCTTATCCTATGACTGAAATTACGGGTAGTAGAACGAGTTGGGTCTGTAGTAGAACGAGTTGGGTCTGTGATAATCAGACAAATAAGGCGCCAATGAGGGCTGAGAGAGCTAAGAGAGCTATGAGGGAAAGATGAGAGACTGGGAACGGGAAAAACAGGACCGGGTGGCCTTTATCCGGCAAACACTGGAGCAGGCGGGAGCGGAAGGTATTGTTTTCGGCAACAGCGGCGGGAAAGACTGCGCGCTGGTCGGCATTCTTTGCCGGATGGCCAGCGAAAATGTATTGGGCGTGATCATGCCTTGCGCCAGCCAGAGAAACTACGGCTCGGATAGGGAAGACGCGCAGGCTGTCGCCGATCGCTATGCGATTGCCACCGCAGTCGTTGACTTGACTGAGACGAGAAATACCATGCTTACCGCGATGGAGGATGCGGCGGCGTTGAACGCTCAGGCAATCAGCAACATGGCGCCCCGGCTGCGGATGACAACGTTGTACGCTATCGCGCAAAGCAGAAAAAGCCTCGTCGCCGGAACCGGCAACCGGAGCGAGCGTTATATGGGCTATTTCACGAAATGGGGAGACGGCGCTTTCGATCTAAACCCCATAGCGGACTTGACAGTACGGGAAGTTTACGACTTTCTGCGATTCTTGGGCGCGCCGGAATCCGTCATCGGGAAAGCGCCATCCGCAGGCTTGTATGAAGGGCAAACCGATGAAATGGATATGGGCATTTCCTATGAAGCCATCGACCGGTATTTGCTGGAAGGAGAAGCCGAAACGGCGGACAAGGCAGTGATGGAACGCTATCATTCGATAAGCCATCATAAAAGGCAAAGCCCTCCCGTATACGGAAGCACAACCGCCGACAGAAATACGGAAGCATGACTGCCGACTGATATAGGGAAGCACGACTGCCGACTGATATACGGAAGCACGACCGCCTGCAGATCCTCTGTCCCTTTCCCGGAAACCTAAGCCCGAAAACCTGGCGGCTTAAGCCATAAAATTGCGCTTTGGGTTGTGCGTGTTTTTCATGAGGTATGAAATCATTCATCATGCATGATATATTTGTCAGAGGAGCATAAGATATCTGATATGATGGCATGTATCTTTGCACAAGATTTCCGACGCATTAGCGTGTATCCTTGCCTACCATATCTAACGCGATGACATGTATACTTGCTTCCCTTAATGATAATGATTCCTGAAAACGAAAAGATATCGGCGGAATGCAGAAAGTCGATATCTTTTTTTTAGGCAGGAATTTTTCCGGTTATGGCAAATACTTATGAAGAGAATATGTATCTTTTTCTCAACTCGCTTTGTGTTTCTAAATAGAATCGCTTCCATAATATAGTTTCTGTTAAATCTATGTGAAGTGGCAGGAAAATCCACTTTAGTATCGAATTGCTAAACTGTCGGGTGGTGATGACGTGGCCAGACGCATCCCGGAAAGTATCGTTGAGCATCTGCGCAATCAGGCGGATATTGTGGAAGTCGTCGGCAGTTGCGTCAGCTTAAAAAGACAAGGGCAGAACTTCTCGGGGATTTGTCCTTTTCATCAGGAGAAAACACCTTCGTTTGTGGTCTCGCCGGCGAAACAGATCTATCATTGCTTCGGCTGTGGTAAAGGCGGAAATGTTTTTACTTTTCTGATGGAGCATGAGGGAATCAGTTTTCAGGAAGCGGCGGAGAAGCTGGCCGCCCGTTATGGCATAACGATTCCAGAGGAAGACAGCAGTCCGGCGCAGAGGCGCCAGGAAGCCAGGATCAAACGGCTTCAGCAGATTAATCAGTTGGCGATGGAGATGTATCAGGCAGCCCTTGGCGCAGGCGTCGGCGGACCCGGTCGCGCCTATATCAGCGGCAGGGGCATCAGCGACGCAACCGTGCAGCAGTTTCGGCTGGGCTATGCGCCGGAGCAATGGGATTTCCTGACGAAGCAGTTATTGGCCAAGCAGGTTGAAGAACAGGAACTTCTTGAATTAGGGCTTTCTTCCAGGACAGAAAGAGGGTCGCTGATCGATAAATTCAGGGGAAGGCTGATCTTTCCCATACTGGATGAACGGGATCAGGTGGCCGGCTTTGGCGGCAGGGTGCTCGCACAAGGACAGCCCAAATATTTAAACTCCCAGGAAACGCCCTTATTCCATAAAGGACAGGTACTTTACGGTTTATCCGCGGCGAAAAACGCCATTCGTCAACAGGATCAAGTTATCCTGATGGAAGGCTATATGGATGTTCTGACCGCTTTCCAGTACGGACTCAACAATACGGTGGCTTCCCTGGGAACTTCCCTGACAGCGGATCAGGCCAGACGGCTGACCATGTATACCTACAGGACGCTGATTTGTTATGACAGCGATGCGGCGGGGATAGCGGCCACGTTGAGAGGGCTGGACATACTGGATCAGCAGGGCTGCCGGACCGGCGTGATCCGGATCCCGGAAGGCTATGACCCGGATGATTATCTGAAGCATTACGGGAAAGAATCCTTTCTTCAATTGGCGGATAAAGCGCCCTCTTTATTCGAATATCATTTTCTGTTGAATATGGAGAAATTCGACAGGGATGAGAATGCAGGGAAAGTCGCCATTATTCAGGCTTCCCTGCAGGAATTAGCGAAAGTCAAAAGCCCTGTGGCAAGGCAGGGATACATCCGTATGATGGCGGATATGCTGCAGTTTCCGGAGACAGCGATTCGGGATGAACTGAAGCGGTACTTCGGAGGCTATCAGAGCCGGTACAGGAC
>WRNN01000294.1 GCA_009776595.1 Clostridiales bacterium | reverse complement strand
GTACATCACGAAGACGGTAAGGATAGGCATTATGTCATCTCGTGGAAATAGGGTGGGGAGGATGGGCGCGTGAAAAACAATACAGGTTATGGTGACAAATACAGGCGAAAGTCCGGCCGGACTCGCGTCATTGCCGTGATAGCCGCCGCGGTACTGCTGCTGTCGGCCTGCTCCGCGGGAGGGGCGCCTGCAGCGCCTCAATCCGGTAAGACAGTCGTCGACTATCTCGGGCGCGAGGTCGCCGTGCCGGAACAGGTGGAATCGGTAGCGGTCTTATACAATTATATCGGACAGGTGGTTGCCCTTCTCGACGGCGGAGACATGATACAGGCAGTAGTCGAGGGAATGAAGAGGGATGAGCTCCTGCGGCGAAAGATACCCGGCATCGCGGACCTTCCCGTCCCTTCCGGGCAGAGCTCGATCAACATCGAAACGATGATGACCATCAAGCCGGATATTACCCTGATGCGCTATGAAACCGCCATGAATACCGGGGATATCGAAAATATGGAAAAAGCCGGCTTTCTCTACGCCGTCGTCGATTTCTTTGATATCGAGACGCAAAAGGAGTCNATCCGGCTGGTCGGCGAACTCATCGGGAGGACGGCGCANGCGGAGCGATACCTTGCGTATTATGATAAAACTCTCGAACTGGTGCGGTCGCGCACCGCGGACATACCCGAAGGGGAGAAGGTCCGGGTATACCATTCTGTAAACGAGGTCGTGCGCACCAACCATCCGAATGAGATATCGTACTATGTCCTGGAAGCGGTAGGCTGCGTTAACGTAGCGGAAGGTTTTTCTACGGCGGAATTGGGCGGTAAAGTAAATGTAAGCGTGGAACAGATCTATCTGTGGGATCCCGATGTCATGATTGCCAATGAACCCGCGGCGGTGGAATACATGCGAACCAACGAAGCCTTTACCGGCTTGCGGGCCGTAAGGGAAGGCCGCGTGTATCAGCTGCCGGTCGGCGCTTCCCGCTGGGGGCATCCGGGCTCCCTGGAGACGCCGATTGCCGCTTTGTATATCGCGAAGCTGCTGTATCCGTCGTACTTCGAAGATATCGATATCCGCGAGGAAATCCGTGATTTCTATCACGATTTCTGGATGCTGGACCTGGATGAAGAGGAAATCGAAAGCATCATTTCCGGCGTAGGCATGCGCGAGCCAAAGGATGGCAGACAGTGATCCGCATCATGCCGCGGCGGCGCGCAGCGCCGCGATAGGAAAGGAAGGGGGGCGGTCCTATAGCTAAGGTGGTACTGGCGATCGACGATACCGATAACCCGGAAAGTAAGGGGACGGGCCATATTCTGGAGGATCTCCGGAAGAAATTCGCTGCCATGAATATAGAGACGCAGGCCATATCCAGGCATCAGCTCTATTTCCATCACGACGTCCCTTATACATCCCATAACAGTTCCATGTGTACGGAGATGGACGTCTCCAGGGAAGTCTTGCCTGAATTGATCAGGCTGGCGCAAAGGCATCTGACGGATGCGAGCGCGGAAGGCGCCGATCCCGGCNTNTGCGTAGCCTGTGTGGAGGATATAGGCGATATCGCGGCGCTTATTTCCTTCGGCCGCCGGGCGAAGAATAGCCTGCTCAGTAAAGATGAAGCAGTTCAATTGGCGAAGGAAGAGCATATCCACCTCTCGGAACACGGCGGTACCGGGCAGGGGGTTATCGGCGCCCTCGCGGGCGCGGCGCTCCGCCTGTATGGCTTTGACGGAAGGATGCGGGGCAATCGAGACGCCGGAGAAGACAAAGCTGTCATGAAAGCCTCTGAACTATTGGAGAAGACGGGGTATGCATCCATTCAGGCGATCGATGGCGCGAAAGTGGCGCGGGACGCGCTTGTGACATTGACGGAAGGGAGGGTGAAAGCGGTTCGGATGAACTGGCGAAGTACCATAATCGTCGTACCGGCATTGCACGGCGCCGCATTGGTTACGCTGGACAGGCAATCGCTGAAGATGTATTAATACCTTATAAATAAGGATTTCCGCTGATCTCAGGTCGCTCGTGACCTGCAGAAGCGGGAGCGCAAGAGTGGTTCGTTGTTGTAGATAGGATAAAGATAGAAAGGATGGGTTGCTTTGGATAAGAGTAAAAAGAGGTACAACGTGCTAATTNGCATCCTCTCGGTGATCCTCTGTGTATGCATGGCCGCAGGCATNGCTTTCGGCATGGGAGGCAGCGAGACGGACCCGGCTGAGGCGAATGCGCCCGGCAGCGCCGGCGTCGATGCGGTTGGCGGGGACGCCGNAGCGACGGATACAGNCTTCCCNCTGATTGCGCCAATGGCGGAAGCTGTTCCGCCGCCGGTAGTCCTGCGAAGCGTCAGCATCAGAGAAGGCAGCGGAGACAGAACGCCTGTCACCGGAGATGCGATCGACGACCCGCTGGATCCGGATAAAGGCTATCAGTTTGAACTGCAGTTTGATGTGGCAGTTGCATCCGGAGACCTTGCCTCATTTAAGGATTTGATCGTCGTGTGGGAACAAAGAGCGGAAGAGGATGTTGATGTGACAGGCGCCTTGATCCTGAGCGGCACCGGCGGATATATCAGGCTGTCGCCTGCATTGAAGGCGGAGAGCAGCTATGCGCTGGTCATCGACCAGTCTCTCCTTGGTCCCGCTTCTGATACGGACAAGGTCATTGCTTTTCGCACCGGCGCCAGCGCAGGGCCGCCCGTGTCCACAGGCTTTAGCGCTGTGTTCGTTTACCCGGTAACGGATTACAGGAATATGCCCATAGACGGGAGCATCATCGTCGAATTTAACAAGCCTGTTTGGAGAAACACGGCTGAAAACGCCGCCAATGTATGCTGTTGCAAAAAAGCAGCGGCGAGGTTATTCCTTCTGCCATTCAGTTGACGGGGACGGTGCTGACCGTCACGCCGGCTTCCCCTCTTGCCTATGGCACAGAATATGAATTGGTTCTTGCCGCGGCGATTGCCTGTAACGACCCGCGTACCGAAACCCTTGGCGTGGAGCAGAGACTGTCTTTGATCACCCGATCCTATGCTATCCTGGATGTATCCGCTGTTTTCAATGAAGATCGTTCGGAGATCCGTTCCCTGCAAGTCGCAACCGAGCG
>WRNN01000293.1 GCA_009776595.1 Clostridiales bacterium | reverse complement strand
AGGCATCGGAGCTTATCGAAACCGGGCGCGTAAGCCTGAACCACGAGATTTGCCAGCAGCCCGCAAAAGAAGTGGGGGAAGGAGCAATCCTGTCCGTCCGGGGGATGGGGCGCGCAAAGCTGATGGAAACAGGCGGTCTATCGAAAAAAGGACGGCTCTATATCAAAGTTGGGCTATACTAAAATATACCATCATGAGATGGTATATTTTTCCAATGGAGATGGCGGGAGTCGAACCCGCGTCCGAAAGAATGACCACGGAGCTTCTACGAGCGTAGTCTGTGATTTGCTTTTGCCCCGGAAGCTCCCACAGGCAGGATCAGCCGGCGCTATCTCCGTAGGTTTCCCGCAGGCTTACGGAAAGCTGGGCCCTTGGTAGCCTGCTGCATGTCTCCCCATCCCTCATCGCAGGCNCAGAAAGCGGGGAGTCAACTGCTTTACGCAGCTAAAGCTAGATTATCGTTCGCAATTAAGCGTGTTGCACCTTTTTTACGGGCTGGCGCCAACCCGGCTCGCTTCCTCCGCCACCACTTCCCCCGTCGAAACCATTACATCCCCATAACAATAGCCGCACGAGCGTTTAGCTCATACGGCTATTGTATCATACTAACGTGGGATGGGCAAGATGCTACTCCCCATCATGGGGCTCGCTTCCGGCCACTGTCTGTCAGGTCACGCAAGCTGCAAAGCAGACCGCGCAGGTTCTCCCGTCATCAGGTAGTGGAAAGGGTCTTGAGCAACTCTTCGTGCGTATCCTTGTTGATCTTGAAACCAAAGAGGAAGACTACGCCGACGAGTGTGATTATACCCGGAACGACCGTCATGAGCATATGGAAGAAGTTGATCATGCTCTGGGGCTGCGCCTGGTTCGGCACATAACCCATAGCGCCCATGATCCAGCCCAGGATGCCTTGTCCGAAGGAGATGGCGAACTTGAAGCAGAAGTTAAATACGGCAAAGAGGAAGCCGGCTGCGCGCAGGCCATACTTCGCCATCGTGTACTCGGACACGTCCGGCACCATGGAGAAGAGGCAGACAAAGCCGGTGAAGCCGATGGCGCCGTTGATCAGCGAGATAATGTTCCACATCATGCGTCCGCCGGAGGTGGTCACGTCGATGAAGTACATGAGGGCGCTGATCACCGCGGTGGCCAGCCAGGACACGATCGCGATGTTACGCTTGTTGGGATAGACCTTCAGCACGAGACCCATCAGGACCGCGCCGAGGATACTGCCGATCGAGCCAAATGTCATAGCCACGGCGGAGTAGAGGATATCGCCGGCTACGTAAGTCCAGAAATACATTCCCGCGCCGCCCAGACCGGCTTTGAGACCGTGCGTGAAGTGGGCGCCCATGACCATGAGAAGCGGGATATTGCCCTTGAAAGCTTTAAGGTTTTCCTTAAACGGAACTTTCTCATCCTGAGGCGGAATGTAACGTTCCTTGACGCCGTGGGCGCACAGGAAATAAAACGGCGTAGCCGCCAGGACGAAGATCAGCGTGGTGACGAAGTAAGCCATCTGCCGATTGCCCGGGAAGAGAAATACCGTCATGGGAATATACGCCGCGGCAATGATTGTCATGGTGACCTGAGAACCGGTCTGACGCCAGGATGTGAGCAAACCGCGCTCGGTGTAGTCCGTCGTCAGCGTGGTCATCATGGACAAGTGCGGGAGCTCCAGCGCTGTAAAGGCCGCCACCTGGATAAAGTAAGACACGAAGTAGTAGATGTACTGCACCGTCTTGGATACGCCGGGGATGGAGATAAAGATCATCAGGACGGTGATGTTGGACACGATGCCCGCAGGCACGATCCACAGGCGATAACGGCCTTTTGGCGAATTGGTCCGGTCGGCCATCGCGCCGATGATGGGGTCGTTGATCGCGTCCCAGATCTTGCAGACCATCAGGAAGGTACCCACGATGCCGGCGGGGATCAGGGCTACGTCGGTCCAGAAGAAGGTCAGGTAACCCAGCGGCAGGTTAAACGGAACGATCATGCCGATAACGCCGCAGGTAAAGAAGAACCTTTCCTTGTTGGACAGCTTAACCTTTGCTGCTTCCAGAGACATTGTTGTTTCTGCCATGAAAGAATTCACCTCACTAATTTTTTCGAAATCTGGATGGAATCCGTTTGGAGAAATCAATTGTACAACGTAAAGAATAATGCCATGAAATAAAACGATGAAAGTAAAACGAATTTTTCCTCATCTAATCCCGGAAACCACCCCCCGGCAAAATACTGCGCTTCCCATCGGGAATCCCCGTGAGAAATACAAAAAAAAACACAACTCATTTTTATCACATACGTTCCCTGTTTGTCAATACAAATTACGAATTGTAAGTAAAAGATTTATTTTGCATCGTATACCGAACGGATTCCGGGGCGTCGTGCAAAGACGATTTTCGGGTGAGCTCTTTCGTATGCATCGGCTTACGCGGAGCGTTTTTGCGCCCTTTCGAGCAGGTCGGCGTACTCGCCGCTGACACGGCGCGCGTACTCCGTCGCCGAAAAACCGGCGGCCGTCTGCAGGGCGCCCCGGCCTAGCCTCTCCCGTTCGTCCTTATCGCGCAGCACCCTGTCCAGGGCTGACACCAGGCCATCCTGATCTGAGAATGTATAGCCGTCGGCGCCCTCGTGAAGCACGCCTTCCAGGCAGCGGTCCGCCTTCGCCACGACCGGCAGCCCCGCCGCCATCGCCTCGATGTAGGTTAGCCCCTGTGCTTCGCTTTGCGACGTATTGATAAAAACGTCTCCCGCCTGATAATAGAGACCGATATCCGCCCAGGGCCTGGCCCCGGCAAATATCGCCCGGTCCCCCAGGCCCAGCTCGCCGGCAATACCTTCCAGCCTGGGCCGGTCCGCGCCGTCTCCCACGAGCAATAACCTGACGCCCGGGGTATCTCGCAGATACCGATGGAGGCCGACGAGCAGTTCTTGGATATTCTTCTCCTCCGCCATCCTGCCCAGATAAAGCAAGACCTTTTCATCGGAGCCTATACCCAGATCCTCTCTGACCCGGAGGATCTCTGCCCTGCTGTAGCGTCCCGGCGCAAAACGGTCTAGCTCGATCCCTGTGGGGATCGGCGTGATACCTGTATGGACGCCGTAGGA
>WRNN01000292.1 GCA_009776595.1 Clostridiales bacterium | reverse complement strand
AAGCGGGTCATCGGCGAAGTACGGGAGGATATGGCAAAACCGCAGGCTATGGCCCGTTTGGTTCAAGGCGACGTTGGCGCGGGGAAGACCGCCGTAGCGGCGTGGGCGCTTCTGTTGGCGGCGGAAAACGCCTTTCAGGGCGCGATGATGGTCCCGACGGAAATCCTGGCGAAGCAGCACTATGAAACCCTGTCCGCCTGGTTTACGCCTCTGGGGCTGAAGCTGGGTTTATTTACCGGCAACCTTGGACAAAAAGAATCCCGCCTGCTGCGGGAATCGCTTGCCGCGGGAGAAATCCAAATAGCGGTCGGCACCCACGCGCTGATCCAGGAAAAGATCGCCTATCAGCGCCTGGGCTTGATCATTATCGACGAACAGCACCGCTTCGGCGTCCGGCAGCGGGCGCTGCTTCAAGAAAAAGGCGACCACCCGGATGTGCTGATTATGTCGGCTACGCCGATACCCAGAAGCCTGGCGCTGACGGTATACGGCGATCTGGATATATCGAAGCTGGATGAAATCCCGCCGGGGCGAAAGCCGGTCGAAACGATATGCATTTTGGAGAAGGCCAGAGAAAAAATGCATCAGTTCCTTCGGAAAGAATTGGAGTCGGGAAACCAGGCTTTCGTGGTCTGCCCGCTGATTGAGGAATCGGAAGTCCTGGATATGCAAAACGCGGAGGAGATCTATGAGCGGCTTAAGCTTAAATTAAAGCCTTTTCCTGTCGGGCTTCTTCACGGGCGGATGAGCGCTGCGGAGAAGGACGCCGTCATGAAAGCTTTCACCGACGGTACGATTCCGATATTGGTATCGACCACTGTGGTGGAAGTAGGCGTCGATGTGCCTGCCGCTACGGTGATGGTCGTCGAAAATAGCGAACGCTTTGGCTTAGCCCAGCTGCACCAGCTGAGAGGAAGGGTTGGCAGGGGCGAGCGCCAGGCATACTGCATACTGGTGACCAATACGGAGGACAGCCTTGCCTTGCGGAGGCTGAAAATGATGACGGAGACGAACGACGGCTTTAAGCTGGCGGAGGAAGACCTGCTTCTGCGCGGCCCGGGGGAGCTTTTTGGCGCAAGGCAGCACGGCTTACCGGAATTCAGGCTGGCAAAACTGCCGGAAGATATGCGCCTGATGGAGCGCGCCAGGGATGCGGCAATCCGCCTGATAGAAGCCGATCCGGATCTGCGGCAGCCTGAGCATGAGGAGATAGGGCGGATGATACGCGGGAGGATAGCGGAAATGGTGAAAGGGTAAGGGAATGACTAAGGAAATGGCTAAGGGAATGATTCATGAAATTCCTGTTACCGGACTTGCTATTTTCGCGCAATAAATTATAATAAAGAAAGAATTGTTCATCAGATCGGATATACCGAATGAGGAAGTTAAGGAGGAAAAGGCATGATACCATTTATTGAGAACATGCAAGAGGCGTACGACCTGACAGGCAAAAACGCGATCGTCACCGGAGGGAACGGTGGTATTGGTTTGGGAATTGCCAAGGCGCTGGCTGAATGCGGCGTCAATATAGCGATTCTTTGCCGGAACATGGACAAAGCGAAAAAAGCGGTTGAACAGGTGAAAGCCTTTGGTGTGAAATGCCAGGCCTATTCCTGCGACATCACGGTTCCGCAAGCCGTCCATGACGCGGTAGGGCAAGTATGGAAAGACTTTGACGGCATTGATATATTGATCAACAATTCAGGCATAAAGTGCAACACCTATATCCTCGATATGGATCAGGATCTAAGCGTCTGGCATGAGGTCATCGGCACCGATCTCAACGGCATGGTGCAGATGACCTATGAAGTCGGCAAACGGATGCGTGACGCCGGTAAAGGCGGATCTATCGTGAATATTACTTCCAACGCCGGCGCAATGGTCAATAAAGGCATCCATATCACGCCTTACTCCGTCGCGAAAGCGGGCGCCAATCATTTTACGCGGTGTATGGCCGTCGAGCTTGCCGAATATGATATTCGCGTCAACGCGATCGCGCCCGGATTTACCGACATATCGGACCCGGATGTGCCCATGCCGGAGATGCCCGCGGGACAGTCCAATCCGATCTGGGATCTGATTCAGCAGCAGCAAGCGAGCAAACGCAATGGCACGACGCTCGAATGCGGCGCTTTGGCTGTATTTCTCTCCTCGCCCGCCGCCGCCATGATCACCGGCGAAGTCGTCACCATCGACAGCGGTTACACACTGATGTATTAGAAACTTGCTATTTCCCCGCAATCCATCTATAATCAGTCTATAATGTAGAAAACCAAGAATAACGAGGAGGGGACTGCATGATACCATTCATCGAAAACATGAAGGCCGCTTATGATCTGTCGGGCAAAAATGCGATCGTAACAGGCGGAAACGGCGGAATTGGTCTGGGTATTGCGAGCGCGCTGGGGGAATGCGGCGTCAATGTAGCGATACTTTGCCGCAACATGGAAAAAGCAAAGACGGCAGTGGAACAAGTACTAACCTTCGGTGTAAAATGCCAGGCTTATTCCTGCGATATCACGAAACCACAAGTCGTCCATGATGTGGTTGGGCAAGTATGGAAGGATTATGGCGGCATTGATATCCTTGTTAACAATTCCGGCATATTCTGCAATACGCTAATCCTCGATATGGATCAGGATCTAACAGTTTGGCACGAAATCATCGGCACNGACCTCAACGGGATGGTACAGATGACCTACGAAGTCGGCAAGCGGATGCGCGACGCCGGCAAAGGCGGCGCTATCGTCAATGTCACTTCCAACGCGGGCGCTATGGTCAACAAAGGCATTAATATCACGCCTTACTCCGTCGCCAAGGCGGCTGCCAATCACTTTACCCGTTGTATGGCGGTGGAACTCGCCCCATACGATATCCGCGTAAACGCCATCGCGCCGGGCTTTACAGACAGGGATGCGGGTCCCGTCACAGACGGGGAAGGCCCGATCTGGGATCTCATTGTACAGCAGCAGGCAAGCGTACGCAGGGGGAAACCCATCGAATGCGGCGCCCTGGCTGTATTCCTCTCCTCACCTGCCGCCGCGATGATCACCGGCGAAGTGGTTACGATCGACAGCGGCTATACTTTGATGTATTAAGCGGAAGCGGACTGCCGCAAACAAGCCCCTGCAA
>WRNN01000291.1 GCA_009776595.1 Clostridiales bacterium | reverse complement strand
GCTTCCTCAAGCTCGATCCGCCGTCCGCGCGTATCCAGGACATAGGCCCCGTCCGCGGTCGTCAGATAGGCCCGCCTGTTTCGCAAGCCGATGGTGAACGCGCCGTTTCGGGTGTATTCCCGCTGCCCTTCGTTATCGATGGCGAAAAAGCCGTCCCCGTTGATGGCAAAATCCANTTTGGCGCCCGTATTCATGAAAGCGCCCTGGTCGGCGTGAAGCTGGGTGGAAGCCGCTTTGGTCCCCACGCCTTTCAACAGGTCCGGCGCGGACTTCGTATTCATATGTACATAGAGTAAATCATCAAAATTGGTACTTTGGTGTTTATAACCCGCGGTATTGACGTTGGCGATATTGTTGCCGATCGTGTCCATCATCTGCTGATAGGCCATCAATCCGGATACGCCCGCGTGAAAAGCTGATTTCATTGTTTAAGTCCCCCTTATTCATCGGGCGGCGTATGGTTCCTTTCCGCCGTCCCATTGGCCTGGTAAGTCTAAATCGCCGCGATCTGGCTGACTGACTTGCGGTTCATGGCGTCATAGATTTGCAGCGCCGTGCTGCAGGATTGAAAGGCCCTTTGCGCTTCGATAAAGCCGGTCAATTCTTTGTTGTAATCTACATTGGATTTCTCAATGACGCCCTGGACAAGCCGAAAATCTTCCGAGGGCAGGGTTGTCACGCCCTCCCGCAGTTGATACATGCCGTTATTCAGACGGGTCAGTTCCCTCACATCCGGCGGAGATACGATCGCCAGGCTTCCGATACGCCTGCCATTCTCATTGTTGACCGTGCCGGTGTTCGTCACGGTAAAGCGGGCGTTATTCACTTGTATGGGACCGTCTTCCCCCATGACCCGGCCTACGCCCGGCAGAATGAGATAGCCTTCGACGTCCATATCAAAACGCCCGCCCCGGGTAAGATAGGGCTGCGCCTCGTTTCCCTGTATGACGAAGTACCCCGGGCCGTCCAAAGCCAGATCAAAGACGAATCCCGTGTCTTCATATATCCCCGATTGATGGAGGGTCAGCACATCTTCCGCCAGGACGATGGGACTGGCGCTCCCGATAGGGGTTCTCTGATACGCTTCTTTGCGGGTCATCAGCTCATGCTGAAATGTAGTAAACACCATCCGTTCCGATCGAAAACCGGCTGTGTCCGCGTTTACCAGATTATTGCCGATCACGTCCAGATTGCGCTGCTGCGCCAACATGCCAGAAGCTATGGTATAAAAACCGCTCAGCATCGTTCTTCTTCCTTTCCATACATATATTCGGCGATCGCTTTCCTGAGCTTCACCAGCGCGCCGGACCGTATAAAGGAGATCCGCTGCTGGCTTACCCTCAGGACGTCGCCGATTTCTCTCAAATTTAAATTTTCATAATAGCATAAAGTGACCACTTGCTTCTCTTTCGGAGACAGTTTTTCGATGGCCTCCGCCAGTACGGCGACCAATTCTTCCCGCATCATCTCCCGGTCGACGCTGTCTCCCAGGATATCGCCGAAGCTTTCTTCGCCGTGCAGGGAGACGCCGCTGTACGCGGAGGACAGGCCACCGCCGGCGCCGTTGATCAGTTCCTCGAAGGACATCATGTCCGCGGCGCCGATCTCCTGTAAACTTCTGCTCAGTTCCCGCTCCGAAATTTGCATGTATGCCGCCAGTTCCTTTTCGTTGGGTTCCCGCATCAGCTGATGGTTCAGTTCCGCCCGGGCTTGCAGGATATTGCGGCGCGCGGTCCTCACACGGTACGGGAGCCAGCTGTGTTTCCGCATATAGCTGAGCATGGCGCCCCGAAGATGCTTGTAGATAAACGTGGTGAAACTGGCGCCCCGGTCCGGGTTATATTTCTCGATGCAGTCAATCAGCGTGAGGATGCCCTGATTAAAGAATTCTTCCTGTTGAATGTTTTGCGGCAGGGTAGCCCGCATATTGATAATGGTATGCTTTACCGCGGGCGCGTAATACAGAACCAGTTGATTCCGTATCCGGAGATCTTTCGTCGCTTTATAAGCCGCCATCATTGCCTCCGGATTTTCCTGTTCCGCAGGCGGCGTCCGGCCCTCTTCTGTTTCTACCGTTAGCATTCTTCTCTGTATCATGTGTTTGTACCTCGCGGCCCGCCTCAGATTTCGATCGTACCCAGAGACTGGATCTGGACGCCGCTGTCGATATCATTGAAAGACAAAACCACGACCTCCGGATAAAACTGATCCAGGAGTTTCTTAAAGTATACCCGCACCACCGGAGAAGTCAGAATGATCGGCGGCTGTACCACCTGCTTCATTTGATTGATCTTCTCCGTAGCGGCGGCGATAATTTTCTGTATCGTATCGGGCTCCAGCGCCAGGTAGGCGCCTCCGTCGATTTTCTTTACACTGTTGATAATGACGTTCTCCAGCTCCCCGTCCAGGCTCATCACCTTCATCTGGCCGGCTTCGGAGAAGCGGTGGGTGATCGTACGCTTCAGCGCCTGCCGTACATATTCCGTCAGCATATCGTTATCTTTGACCACCTGCCCGTAGTCCGCCAGCGTTTCCAGAATCGTCTCCAGGTCGCTGACCGGGACGCCTTCTTTCAGCAGGTTGCGGAGAATCTTTTGCAGCTCCGTCATGGTCAGCACCGCGGGAATGGTATCCTCCACGATGATTTCATTCCGTTTGCGCAAATTATCCAGCATCTTTTTCACTTCCTGCCTGGTCAACAGCTCATGGGCATGATTGCGGATGATCTCCGACAGATGGGTGATAATGACGGAGGTGGGATCGATAAGCGTATAGCCCGCCATTTCCGCTTTTATTTTTTTATCTTCGCTGATCCATTTGGCGGGCATGCCGAAGGCGGGTTCGACGGTTTCTATCCCTTCCACCACTTCCGCCTCGGGGATATCCGCCGGCTCCAAAGCCAGGAAGTGGTCGATCAGCACTTCCCCGCCGGCGATGACTTCGCCCTTCAGTTTGATCTCATACTGATTGGGATTGATCTGGCTGGAGTCCTTTAAGCGGACCGAAGGGATGACCATCCCCATTTCGTCGGCAAACTGCTTCCGGAACATCACCACCCTATCCATAAAGTTCCCCCCGCTGTGCTCGTCCACCAGCGGCAGGAGGCTGTAGCCGAACTCCATGCCGACAGGGTCGACGGTCAGCAGGTT
>WRNN01000290.1 GCA_009776595.1 Clostridiales bacterium | reverse complement strand
TGCCCCGTCATTTTCACGGCTTTGACCGATATGGCGGCTGTCTTTTCTTCTATCTGTTCTTGCATTGGTTTCCACCTCCTTTATCCGCATAAATCGTTATAGTCACAGGCTCATTGAACCACCATTCCTTTCCTTGCCTGATAGACCGTTTATCCCTGCGGCTATCGTTTTNGCTTCTTCAAGCNGACCNATCAGCGATGGCTTATTTCTGTTCTTGATTGCGACGAGCGCGTCGTTCCAGTCCTTGTTACCGGCAGGGGGAAAAGAGCGAATTGCCTCGATTCCGGGCAGTGCCAAAATCTTAGAAGCAGCCAAATTCCCTGCTTTGTCATTGTCGGTGCAGGCAATGCACTTTTTGACCTCGCCGTGCCGTTCAAGGAAATGCGTCAGGGCGGCAAGAGAGGTGCTGCCGAGGGAGAGCCGCCAGCAGTCAAGCTCCGGGTAGAGCGTCTGATGGGAGAGGGCGTCCACGGCGCTTTCAAAAACGGCTACGGTATCGCCTTCGCCGCTAATCGGCGGTATTATGAAACCGTATTTCTTGTCAGAGCCGTCGGCGTCGCGCTTGAAGTCGCCTGCCGTTCCGCGNATGGTGGCGTAGCGGGCTTTGCCATTGTCGTCACGACCAACAAATACGCAGTTGTGCCATTTTGCGCTCTCAAAGACGGAGCCNTTCTCAATACAGGCGAGGANGTGCCGCCTGTCAATGCCCCGNCTTTCCAGATAGGCGATAGCCCGCTCGTTGCTGCCGTTCCGCGCCGGGAGCGCAAATGGTTTCTTTTTGGGCGGCAGCTTTGGTTTCGGTGCTGTGTTGCTAGATAACACGTCGTCGCCAACCAGATGCCGCACTGCGTCAACGAAGCTGTACCCGCGCACTTTGATGAGGTAGTCCACCACGTTTTTCCCGCCTATCTCCCTGCTATGCCAGTTCCAAAGCCCATTGCTGATTTCAAAAGAGTCATGGTCTTTGAGATAATAGGCGCTGCCGATGCGCCTGACGTTTTGCGGCTCGTACTTGAGGATATAGTCCTCTATGTTGATTTCTTTTGCGCGGGCGATTTGTTCGGGGGTTACTCCACGATGCACGATTTTTGCCACCCCCTCGGTCTTTTTAGGCGGTTGTTCTTTATTGCGTCATCTTTAAGTTCTTGGAATTCGCAAACGGGACACCCGCAGCCATGACCGCCGCGACCTTTGTAATTGGCGCAAACGGTACAGTCAAAATCTTCTTCGTAATACACAAACTTGTCATAGACGTAAGTAAACGGTGTTCCATAGGTGTACTTTGTCATCTGGCGACCTCCTCGTATTTCGTTTTCGGGCAAAAAGAAAAAGCCCCCTTGCGCCCGTGATTTTGTGGTCACAGGACGCAAGGGGGCTGGATTATTGCTTGGGTTGTGGTATTATATGGGTATGGAGATTTATAGGAATCCGAACTGCAAAAAAGTCAGGGGCAGCCACATCTTGGAGGTAAGCTGCGCCTACTGCAAATGCTTCATCGCCAACTACCAGAAAGTCGGCGAGAGCGGGTTTGTGAAGATGTACAACGACCGCATCATCGACGGCTCTATTGACTTCTCCCAATACCACGGCGCTTTGTTCTGCCCCAACTGCGGCGAGAAGATAGCTACTCGGTATATCACAAAGATGGACAAGAAGGAAGCATACATGTTCGTGCCGTCAGCGTTTAACAAGAAACGTGTTCAATCATAGTTCGACGGGGTAGGCTTGTCGTGGTATTACTAGTCGCATTAAGCCAAAAAATCAGGAGTGGCGTAGGACACTTTCCTGAATTTTTACATAACCGCTAATTTTTGCGGTTATTTTTTGAAAAATGCCTTGTTCAAATGCAACGGATTCATTTTTTTGTTGTCTATATAGGTGAAGCTTCATAAAAGGCAGGGGTGAGCAAAAATGGATGATGAAATGATACTCGATTTGTATTGGGAGCGCTCCGAATCGGCTATCGACGAAACCGCGAAGAAATATGAAGGCTATTGCGCTGTTATAGCTAACAACATTCTGAACAACAAAGAGGACACAGAAGAATGTGTGAACGACACTTACCTTAAAGCATGGGAGGGCATACCTCCGCAGCGTCCGGCTATATTTCGCTCGTTTTTAGGTAAAATCACGCGCAATTTGGCACTCAACAAGTACAAAGAACAAAGATCGCAAAAACGAGGAGGCGGCGAGGTTGCCTTGCTGTTCAGCGAACTGGAGGATTGCATACCTTCAAGCAGCAATGTTGAGTTGGAGTCCGAGGCAGGCATTGTTGTCAATATTATAAATTCGTTTCTGATGGCAATGAACAACGAGAGCAGAAACGTGTTCGTCAGGCGTTACTGGTATGCAGATTCCGTCGGGGCAATAGCGTCACGTTATCAAATGAGCGAAAGCAAGGTCAAGTCGATGCTTTTCCGAACGCGCAATACCCTAAAAAAACACCTTGAAAATGAAGGAGTGGTACTATGAAAACCGAAAAACTAATGGATTACATTGGTCAAATAGATGATGATATTATCGCGCAAGCTGAAGACGGCATGGTAAAAAGCAAACAAACGAAGCGTTTTCCGGCGCAATGGGTATCCATAGGCGTAGCCGCCGCTGCTTGCCTGATTGTCGCCGTTACGTTTATGATGAGCCGTGAGCAACCAAGCGGCCCTGTTGACTATTCAGGTTTGCCGAAGCTCACTATTAACGCTGAGTCTGGATTGGAAATGGGCTTTGAGGGATATATGGCTTTTGATATCAGTGAACTGAGCAATGGCAATCCGTGGAACGCAAGCGAGGTCATCAAAACATTGCCCGTGTTCCAAAACCCGGTAAGCTATGACGATTCGTGGAATCCCAGCGGGGGGCTTACCGTGGATGAAATGAAAGAAAAAGCCAGTCAAGCGGCTACCGCTTTGGGCGTGACCGTAGAAAGCGTTTTCACGAATCCAACGGAAGAAATGATACAGATGCAAAAGGAAAAAGACCCGACAGCGCCAACTCCTACTCCTTATGAAGCGGTGGCTATTTGCGGCGATGTTACCATAAGGGTACTACCGAACGGTCAAGTGAGGGTTTTCTTTGACGATGCTGTATCACTCCCGGAACAATACAGCCTGACCTATGACAATACTACAGCGCAGCAGGCGCGTGACGTTGTT
>WRNN01000289.1 GCA_009776595.1 Clostridiales bacterium | reverse complement strand
TAACGCCCCATTCAAACACATCGCCGGTGTCCAAATCTTTCAGCCAGCCGGCCAGGAGCTGCAAGTTACCGGTCACTCCATAATTATCGTACAGAGCGTCGGGGCTGCTCCAGGAATTGTAAAGATCCGGATTGCTGTCATCGATAAAATCGCCGTCCAGCACCCATTGCGAAGTGACGAATGTTTCCTCGTCCAGCGCGTAGAAGGAGACGAGAAACGATGCTTTGATTACCGCAAGCGTTACATTGGTAGGTTTGGTGATAGGCGTTTCTTTCCAGTTGAACCATTCGCCGGTGTTCAAATCCTCCAGCGTGTAGGGGACCACTTCCCAGCCGGGGGGCACCTTATAGTTGATTGCCATCATGCCGCCTTCATTGCTCCAGGAATTATACAGTTCCCAATTGCTTCCATCAATAAAGCCGCCATCAAGGACATATTGCTGATGGACGATGGTGGTTCCGTCCAAAGCATAAAAGGTAACCTGATAGCTGTTTACTGCCGCGAAAGCAGGTGCAATAACGGCGAATACCATTAGAAATGAGAGTAGTATCGCTAAGCTTTTTTTCATTAAGGCATTCCCTCCAAATATGATATTTGCCTCTTTATTCTGGAGTCAGGCTTCTCCGCCGCCAACCACAGGTCCACTAAAAACTGTCTTCCGCATGACATTTAGTTGCCTGCGACAACTGTTCATTGCTAAAAAGACCCTTTATCGGCGTTTTTCAGCCGAATATCCCGGGAACCGGCAAACCCTTCCGCCGCCGCGGGCATCACTCCTTTCAATTTCTATCGGTGTTCTTCTTAGTAATCATTCCCTCATCACAATAAAACTACACGTTCTTACCCGCTTGCAACAGAGATTGGCACTCGGATAGGAACGGAACTACGGCTACTCTGCTTCTGCTTCTGCCTCTTCCACTACGTCTACCTCTGCCTCTTCCGGTTCAAGGTAGTTTTTAACGCCATATTCCTCATATTTTCCTTCGAGCCAGCTTTCGTATCCCGCCGACATTTTTTGATCCATCAGCGTGTTCCGGATATCTTCTTTGACTTCCTCATAACTGGCTACGCGTTCCTCTGTTTTATCCAGTACGTTGATAATATGATAGCCAAAATAGGTTTTCACCGGGTCGCTTGTCTCGCCCGGCGCCAGGGAAAAAGCTACTTCTTCAAATTCAGGAACCATATCCCCTCGGTAGAAAAAGCCCAATTCCCCGCTGTTGTTTTTGTTGGCGTCGTCGAGGGAATATGCTGCGGCTAATTCTCCGAAGTCTGCGCCCGCATTGAGTTTTGCCTTTACTTCGAGCGCTGTCTCTTCGTCGTCAACCAGAATGTGCCGGGCATTGACCTGCTCCTGCAGCATATAGTTATCTTTGAACGCTTCATAGTAGGTTGACATTTCGCTTTCGGTTACGGTAATGTCCCTTGCCAGAACTTTCGTGTATTCAATATTGATTCTCGCGTTCTCCCGCAGATCGTCCATGGTCATATTGTAGGATTCCAGGATTTGGTTCAGGTAATCCAAATTTCCGTCATATTGCACCAGCAAATCGTCGATCCTCGATTGAATCTCCTCTTCGGTCGCGACAATGCCATACTTCGCCACTTCCAGCTCCCTGATCCGGTCCGAAATTAACGTATCCAGCGCTGCTTTACCATTTTGCTTAAACAGGACTTCGTATAAATCNTCTTTCGTAATCGGATCTCCGTTGACGACAGCCAGGACCTCGTCCGTGCCGGCGTTATTACCGTTATTACCGGCGCTGTTATTGCAACCGCCGGCAACCAGGATCAGGCTTATACACGCGATGAAAAGAAGCGCGATAACCAGATATTGACTAATCTTACCCTTCTGAAGCATAAGGATCTCCTTCCAAATGAAGCTACGTTCAATTTCTTTGGCGCCCGGCTCCCGGGGCGAAAGCCCGGGGCCGGAGGCTATAATTGCATTTTCTCTTACAGTATTTCTTCCCTTATTGGTGTGAATACATCCAGTATAATGCTGTCTTCCAGCGCTTTCAGACTGTGGACTACCGTTTTTCCCGCATAGAAGCTGTCGCCCGCGCTGAGGACGATGGTCTCCTCACCGACCGTCGCCTCAAAGCTTCCCCGCACCACATAGCTCACTTGTTCATGGTCGCTATGGCTGTGCGCAGCGCCGATTCCGCCTTTTAGAAAATGCAGCTCCGTCAGCAGCAGCCCGCCTCCCATACTCAGTATCTTGCGGGATGACAATTCATCAATCGCTCTTGCTTCTACTTCCTTACCTTTGATAATCATAGCATCGCCTCCCTCTTTCTATCTGCCCATAAGCAAGCTCGGCAGGAACATGCTGATGGCGGGTACATAGGTGATCAGGAGCAACGCCCCCACCATAGCCAGGATGAAGGGTACCAGCGCCACAGAAAGGCTTTCGATGCTGACGTCGCATACACTGCAGGTTACATAAAGGTTCTGTCCTACCGGCGGGGTGAAGAAACCGATGGCGAGGTTGACGACCATGACAATCCCAAAGAAGACCGGATCCACGCCCAACATGGCCATCATCGGCAGGAAAATAGGCGCCATGATCAGGATCGCCGCATTGGTTTCCATCAGGCAACCCACGATCAGAAGCAGGCCGTTGATCAATAACAGGATAATATACTTGTTATCCGACATACTCATGATCGCCCTGGCAATGGCGTCCGGGATGCGTTCACTGGTCAGCAGCCATCCGAAGAGCGTCGCCGTCGCCACGATAAACATGACCACCGCCGTGTTGACGCCGGCCCGGATCAGGATCTGGTACATATCTTTCAGTTTGAGTTCTTTATAGACGAAGAGGCCGATGATAAAGCCATAAGCGACCGCTACCGCCGCGGCTTCGGTGGGCGTAAATATCCCGCCGTATATGCCGCCCAGGATGATGACGGGCATCAGGAGCGCCCAAATGGCGTCTTTCGTCGCTTTAAGCACTTCCATGATCGAAAACTTCTCTTCGGTCCCTTTATATCCCCGTTTCTTTGAGATCACATAGACAACGAGCATCAACGACAGGCCGACAATGATCCCTGAGCCAAAGCCGCCCAGGAACAGCGCACCGATGGAAACGCCCCCTACGACGCCGTAGGTTACCATGGGGATGCTGGGGGGGATGATAACGCCGATGGAAC
>WRNN01000288.1 GCA_009776595.1 Clostridiales bacterium | reverse complement strand
TCGCTATCAGCACCTGAGGCCGAGAAGTATTGTGGACTACCGGCGGGAAGCCTATGCTTTTCGGGCGGGCAATGTGAGGGTCACCTTCGACAGCAACATCCGGACGTCCAATAGCGTGTCGGGATTTCTACAGCCGGGGTTATGCACGATCCCCGCAGCCGGCGCCATTCTTATGGAAATCAAATATGACGGTTTCCTGCCGGATCTTATCCGCGACGTCGTGCAAATAGCGTGCAGGAGTCAAACCGAGTTTTCAAAGTATGTCGCGGCAAGGCTTGTATAGCATTTCTGACGTGTAACATAGCGATTCTATTCATAAAAGGAGGAGGTACCCCAATGTTAGAGCAACTCTTTCAATTCAGCTTCCTGGATAAGGCGGCGTCTTTTTCCGTACCGGACATCCTGGCCGCCATGTTTATATCGTTTGCGCTTGGGTTATTTATCTATTTCGTCTATACGAAAACATTCAAAGGCGTTATGCATTCGTCGTCTTTCGGGATATCCCTGATTGCCATGGGCTTGATCACAACCCTTGTCGTCCTGACCGTTTCCACGAATTTGATCGCCTCTCTCGGTATGGTGGGCGCTTTGTCCATCGTCCGTTTCAGAACGGTAGTAAAAGAAGCGCTTGATCTGGTCTATCTGTTCTGGGCGATTACCATTGGGATTGTCGTCGGCGCGGGGCTTATCCCGATGGCGATTATCGGTTCTGTTGTGATTGGGCTGATTTTGTTCATTTTCGTTAATCGTAAGACACAGGACACGCCCTATGTGGTGGTCATCAGCTGCGAAGGGGATCAGGCTGAGCTACAGTCCCTGTCGCTGCTTAAAGAACAGACAAAAAAACATGTGGTCAAAGCAAAAAGCGTTTCCAGGGACGGGGTGGAACTGACAGTGGAAGTTAGATTAAAGGATACGTCTTCCCACTTCGTCAACGCGCTTTTGCTCGTTCCCGGCGTTTCCAACGCGACGCTCGTGTCTTATAACGGCGATTATTATATGTGATGTTTTTCAGAAAGGAGGAGCGTCATGATAGCCAGTCCCTATTTAGCGCGCATCGTCGCAATCCTGCTCTGCCTATGCCTGATCTCCTGCGGACTCATTGTGTATGCCGCTTATGCGTTTGACACAACCAAAATCCCCGAATATCAAAAAAGGCTCTTCGGCGACGAGGTGATCGCTCTCGAAATAAAAGTTGAGGAAAGCGACTGGCAATCTCTGCTTGCGAATGCCCAGGCAAAAGAATGGATTTCAGGCACTTTGGTAATCAATGGAGAACAGTTTACCGCAGTTGGTATCCGGACAAAAGGAAACTCAAGCCTCACACAGGGCAACAGCAACAGGTATAGCCTGCAATTCAGCTTTAATAAGTATGTGAAGGGGCAGACCTATTACGGGCTGGATACTTTCTGCATTAATAATATGATGGGCGACGCAACGTACATGAAGGATTATATTTCTTACGAGATTATGAACTACATCGGCGTGGTTACGCCCTTGACCAATTATGCCAGTGTTACGGTCAACGGGGAAAGCTACGGCTTTTGCCTTGCGCTGGAGCGTTACGACGAAGCGTTTTTAGACAGAGTCTATAACACATCCGCCGGAGAATTGTACAGCGTTAAAATCTCGATGGGACAGCGCGGCGATTTCGAAGACAGGTGGCAGGATGTAGAGAACGCTTTCCCCGGCAGAGGCCAAAGGGAAAGAGACGCCGGTGGAAATAACGCCATGCCAGACTTTTCTGAAAACGGCGGATTCCCGGACTTCCCGCAAAACGGCGACTTCCCGGACCTCCCGCAAGGTGAAGACTTCCCGGGCTTCCCGCAAGACGGAGACAGGGGAGGCGGCCGAGGCATGGGCGGCATGGGTGGTATGGGTGGCATGGGCGGCATGGGCGGCATGGGCGGTTTTGGAGGAAATGGCGGCGGTTCCCTTGTCTATAGCGGCGACGACCCTGCAAACTACAGCGCAATCTTTGATAATATTGTAAACGGCACAACGTCGGATAACGATAAGCAGCGCGTCATCACGGCGATCAAAAACCTGAATGAAGGGACCGATTTGGAGAAATACTTCGATGTGGACGGGGTTCTTCGCTATTTTGCAGCCCATACAGTCGTCGTCAATCTCGACAGTTATATCTCCAATATGCAGCAAAATTACTATATCTATGAGCGGGACGGCAAACTGACCATCCTTCCCTGGGACTATGGGCTGGCCTTCGGCGGTTTCCAGTCCGGAAACGCTTCCGGCGTCGTCAACTTCCCGATCGACACGCCGGTCAGCGGCGTAAGCATGGAGGATAGGCCGCTGTTGAATATGCTGCTGGAGGTGGACGAATACCGTGAACGATACCATGCCTATTTGCGGCAGATTGCGGAAGGCTATTTTCAGAGTGGCTTATTTGAAGCAACTATTCATACTCTCAGTGATAAAATCGGGGAATATGTACAGAATGACGCCACGGCATACTATACTTATGCGCAGTATACGGCTTCCCTGCCTGAGTTGATCAACCTGGGCAATCTGCGCGCCGAAAGCATCCTGGGGCAGCTTGACGGTACAATTCCCTCGACTTCCGCCGGACAAAACGCCGACAGTTCCGCACTGATTGACGCAAGCACGATCAATCTCTCCGCGCTTGGTTCCATGATGGGCGGGCGGGGAGGCATGGACGGCATAGGCGGCGTAAGCGACCGTACGGGAGGCAGAGAAAGGATGCAAGGGATGCAGGGGATGCAAGGGATGCAAGATGACACCGGCGGGTTTCCTCGAGGAGGCAGCTTTGACAGGCAAGGCGACGGCATGGTGGGCAACAATAACCGCCCAGCGTCACAAACCGAAGCAACAGGAAATAGCGCAGCGAGCATCCTAGGCGCCTTGGTTGTATTGGCAGGCGCAATCGGGATCGTCGCAAGACCCAGCAAGAATGCGATATAGCAAAGATGATACACTTGCAAACATTATGCCGGATTTGTGTAAATGAGAGAATGAATTTATGCAATTACGTGTATTTCGTGTAATAAAAACAAGGAAATAATGTGTAATTATTGCCTTGAAAACTTGCCAATACTGTGTTAAGACGAACTAAAATCCATATTTAAGGAATGCGGATTAGAGAAAAAAGCAAGGGGCGGCGATAGACAAAAAGCAG
>WRNN01000287.1 GCA_009776595.1 Clostridiales bacterium | reverse complement strand
CCGCCTAAACCATAAGCAAACAAAACAAAGCCATTCCGAGAGTAAACATAAAAAAGAGGACTGTTCCCCGGCGATGCTGCCAAGGGACAGTCCTTTTCACTATACTTGATGTTCAAGTTCTACATGGTGATGATCCTGTCGCATAGCCTCTCGACATGGGCGCCGACATGACTGACCAGAATGATCGTCGCAAGGGAAGAACGATGGTAATTCTCGATACTGTTCAGCATATCGTTGATCGAATCCTGATCGATGGCTGAAAAAGGCTCATCCAGCATGAGAAGCGCAGGTTTTGCCGANAGCGCTCTCGCCAGCGCGACTTTCTGGCTTTCGCCTCCGGAAAGCTTNGTGGCGTTTTTTTTCGCCAAATGTTCGATCGCAAGCATCGCAAGAAGCTCGTCGACCCGCTGCCGCCGCTCCCCCCGCGGACGCCGCCTCAGTTTAAGCGGATATTCGATATTGGCGTAAACTGTTCTATTAAGCAGCATCGGCGTTTGAAAGGTCATGGTAATCGATCGGCGAACTTGCTGATTCAGGCGCTTTCCGTCATAGCAGATCTCCCCCTGGAAATGGTCGTCAATCCCGGCCAGTATACGCAAGAGAGTCGTCTTGCCTGTGCCGTTGGAACCCACCAGCGCAGTGATGCTTCCCGAGGGAAAGATCTCGTCGGGAATCTCCAACTGAAAGCTTGTATGGGACTTTTTCAGGTTACTGACTTTAACCTCCATACTTCAGCCCCTTTTCTTTAAATGAATACGCAACCCAATTGATCACGCTGGACAGCAGGAGCAGAATAATCCCCAGCGAAATGGCAAGCTCATATTCACCCATGGAGTTATACTTGGAGATTGTCGTTGTCATCACATTCGTATGCCCTGTTATGTTGCCGCCCACCATCATCACCGCGCCAACTTCGGAGATAGCCCTGGAAAACGCGGTTATCACGTAGATAAACAAGAATTCTTTCAGCTCGCGTATCGCCATGGCAGCCGCATGGATCCCGCCTGCGCCCAGTGTCTGCGCCAGTCTTTTCACACTGCGTCCGGATTGTTTGGAGAGTTCATAGGTCATCGCCGAAATCAACGGAAAGATAAGAACGGTCTGAGCGATAATCATAGCCCCGACGCTGTAAAGCAGGTTCAGATGACCGAGAGGCCCCCGCCTGGCCAGAAAAAGCATGACCAACAGCCCGACAATGACAGAAGGCATACTCATAAACGTATTCAGAAGGCGGGAGATTACGCTCTCGCCTCTGAATTCTTTGAGCCCAAGGAACATAAACAAAGGGACCGCGATCATCGAAGCGATCATTGTTGCCGAAAAAGAGACAAAAAGTGACCGGAGAACGATATCGGCGAACGTGCCGTCAAAGCGGAGTATTATGCCTATCGCGTCTACAAAGCCACGCGCGATGTAATCCATTCTTTAGCCTTATCTCTAGTACGCGGGTTTATAGTTCGCGAAAAACAGAGGCTTCCCATATTCGGAGACGCCATAGTCGTTGATCAAAGCCTGTCCTTTTTCCGATAACATCCAGTCGGAGAATTGCAGGGCAGCCAGATAATTGATCTTATCATTTTTATCGGGATTCACCACCATGACGCTGTACTGATTCAAAAGCAGGCTGTCGCCTTCGCACAGAATCACCAGGCTCAGTTTATCCAGATTCTTGAGATAGGTCGCCCTGTCCGTCACCGTATAGCCTTCTCTTTGCTCGGCGATGGTCAGGGTGGCAAGCATACCGGTTGCGGCCTCCAGATAGGTCGACGCGTCAGGCGTGATCCCCGCCTCTGTCCAAAGGGATTTTTCCAGGGTGTCTGTACCGGATTTATCCCCTCTTGAAACAAATACGGCGCCTGCGTCATGAATCGCTTTGAACGCGTCCAGCGCTTTGTTGCCGGCGCCTTTCACGCCTGCGGGATCGCTTTCCGGGCCGACGATAATGAAATCATTATACATCAGCTCGTTACGGGAAATGGCGTCGCCCGCGCCCATGGCTTCCAGTTCCTGTACGCGGGAATGCACCAGCATCACATCCGCCTCGCCGTCGGTACCCATCTTGATTGCAGCGCCGGAGCCTACAGAAATGGGCTTCACCAGTATGCCCGTGTCTTTCTCGAACAAAGGCAGCAGGAAGTCCAGCAGCCCGCTGTCCTGGGTGCTGGTCGTCGTCGCCAGGATCAATTCCTTATTGGACGCCAGCGGAACCGGTAAGGTTTGGGGAACATTCACCGTCTTCGTCGATCCGCTCCATTCCAGTGACAGGCCGAAGATATTCGCTACGCTCCTGATCTTGACATAGGGAATGCCCCCCCGGACAACCAGACTCAGATCGTAGGCAGACGGACTGCCGTCGACGCTCGTGCCTGTCAGCGCCGCGACCGCAATCTTCCCATTGATGAGTACGGCTGTTTCGGTTTGGGCGTTCCAGCCTGTACGTATGCCCAGTTGATCCAGAAAGCTGAGCGGAACCATAGAGTCGCCTTTGTCACTAAGATAAGGCTGCGCCTGAGCGTTGAGCACCGCCGCGACGCCTTGCGCGCTAAGTTTAATAGGCGACTCCGCAAGAAGCGTTGCCGGCATAGCCAGAATCACGAGAAGGGCAAGAACAAGGGAAATTGATTTTTTCATTAGACAATAGCCTCCTTAATATTTGCTGTGATAAAAAAACGCCGCGCGATACATTCGTTATGCGCGTGTATCGGACGGCGTAAGGTCTAAGCAGCCTTTCCTAATTACGGGAGATGCTTCCGTTTCCAAAAACACCCTTTGTCCTTTCGCCATAGGAGCGTTCCCTTAGGCGACAAGGCTTCAGCAGCACAATGAATTGTTATATACAGGGGATAGATATTTCCCGCTGTGTTTATTATTATATGGAGTTTTGCGGCAGATTGTCAAGGAAAATGTCAGTTTCCTGCTCACAAAACGCATAACGGTAACTCTCTCAGGCCTGTCGATTTAAAACCTTTACAAAACTATCCTATACAGTATAATGACACTTGGATAGCCGTTCAGGCATGCAAGCCTGTTAACGCTGCGGAATCGCAGCACCGCGAAGCTCATCCTAGAAAGGAAACGAGGCAATGATTCTGGCAAATCGCTACCACTATCCCGCAGCCTTCCATCGCAAATCCATCGAAACCTTGGAAACCGCGCTGCATACCG
>WRNN01000286.1 GCA_009776595.1 Clostridiales bacterium | reverse complement strand
CCCGCCATAATAGCCGGCGATCGAACCGATCGAAACGCCAAGCACCGCGGCTAAGGCCACTGCGCCGATGCCGATGCCCAGAGAGTAGCGCGTTCCGTAGAGTACGCGTATAAACGCGTCGCGCCCCAGGTTATCCGTACCGAAGGGGTACTGCCAGCTTGGCGCCGTGAGTCTCGCGGGTATATTGGAAGCGGTGACCGCTTCAAAGGGAATAAAAAGGGAATAGAGGAAAATAATCAGCAAAACGCCCAGGATACCAAAGCCCGTGACCGCACCTTTATTCTTCCTGATGCGGTGAACCAGCTCGCCGGCCCGGCTGCGCTTTCTATATTGCTTGATAATGTCCTCAACCTCGCTGTCGGACAGGGCGGCCCTTCTATGGCCGCTCTTGCTGATTGTCTCGCTTTGTCCGGCGTCGCGGTCTTCTTCTATGAAATGAGGCGTATCCCCATCCGTCGATGAAGGGCCTTCGTCGACGCCGGCGACGGAGATCCACGGGCTGCTGTCGCCCGGGCCCAAGGGTATAGGACCCGGATCCGCGAGCGGCGAGGCATGTTGAGCCGCCGTCGAAACGACCGCTTCGGCTTTCTTCTTCTTCGACGATACGTATTGGGACCTGATCCTCGGATCTACAAAGGAGTACAGGATATCAACCAGAAGCTGCACCAGGACATAGAGCATCGTCGTCATGATCACACAGCCGAGGATAGAAGTCACATCCCGCGAAAATACCGCTTGGGCGGCCATTCTCCCGACGCCCGGCCAGGTGAAAACCGACTCGACGACGACGGCGCCCGCAAGCTGCACGCTGAGCGAGGAACCCAGCGCCGTCAGTATGGGGATCCAGGCGTTGCCAAGCGCATGCTTGCGGATGACAGCCGCTTCCGATACGCCCTTAGCCCTGGCTGTGCGCAGATAATCCGCGTTTAAGACCTCCAGCATGCTGGAACGCGTCTGCCTGGTGGTGGTCGCCGTCAGGATCAGCGCGCTGCAAATGGCAGGCAGGATGAGGCTTCGAAATCCTTCCCTGAAATCTCCGGCCGGCAGCCATCCGAGCCATAGCGAGAAGATGAGCAGCAGCATGACGCCCAGCCAAAAAACAGGCATGGACATACCGATAAGGGTGAAGGTGGTCGTCACGTTATCCGCAAGTTTTCCGGAATGCCTCGCCGCGAATATGCCCAGGGGAACCGANAGGCAGGCCCCGATAGCAAGGGCGGAGAAAGACAGGATCAGCGTNTTGGGCAGCCTTTCAATGTACATGTTCCACACACTCAGCCCGTTGGCCTGGGANACGCCCAGATCCCCCCGGATGAGATTGAGCATATAGAGCCCGTAGCGGTATAACATGGGCTTGTCCAGATTAAACTGCTCCCTGAGCCTGACAATATCTTCCTGGGTCGTCNTCTCCGTGATCATCGTGTCAATAATCGTACCGGGCGCCAGCTCCAGAAGCGCATACACGATGAATGAAACGGCGATAATGACAGGGATCAGCAAGAGAATCCTCTTTAACACAAAACGGAACATGTTTAGCATCCCTCCCAAGCGGTATGTTGAGGAAATAAGTAAAGATACACGGCGCCTTGATACCTTAGCCGCCGGATATTACGAAGCGCTAATCGGGGCTGATGCGATGGCANGCGACAAAGTGGTTCGGCCTGATCTCCAGAAGCGGCGGCGAGCCCTTATCGCAGGCGGAACAGTAGTAGTTGCATCGCTTGGCAAAACGGCATTCATCCAGCGGATCGATCGGCGACGACAATTCGCCGCGAAGCGTGATGCGTTCGCGATTGGCCCCGACTTCCGGCGCCAGTACGGCCGACAGCAGCGCTTTGGTATAGGGATGCAGCGGATTGTCAAACAGTTCCTCCGCGGGCGCTTTTTCTACGGCAAGACCCAGATACATCACCAGGATATCGTTGGCAAAATGGTTGACTACCGCCAGGTCATGAGTGATGAACATATAGGTCAGGCCCCGATCCTCCTGCAGCTCCTTGAGCAGGTTCAGCACCTGCGCTTGCATCGAGACGTCCAGCGCCGACACCGGCTCGTCGCAGACGATGAACTTTGGTTCAACCGCCAGCGCTTTGGCAATGCCGATTCTCTGGCGCCGCCCGCCGTCGAGCTCATGCGGATAGGTGTTGATCAGCCGCTCCGCAAGGCCGACGGTTTCCATCAGTTCCAATACTCTTCTTTTGATATCGATCTGCCGCGCGCCGGGAATGATTTTATGATGCCTCAGCGGCAGGGCGATCGCTTCGAACACCGTCATCCTCGGATTCAGCGAGGAAAAGGGGTCCTGGAATATAATCTGCATATCTTTCCGCGCTTTGGTCATCTTCCGCGGGCTCAGTTTACAGATGTCTTTCCCTTCAAATAGGATCTCCCCCGCGTTCGGCTCGATCAAGCGCAGGATGCACCTGCCCATGGTCGTCTTCCCGCAGCCGGATTCCCCGACAATCCCCAGGGTCTCTCCCCTGTTAATGGTAAAACTCACGCCGTCAACCGCGTGCACAGTCCCGCGCCCCGTTTTAAAGTGCTTCACCAGGTTCCTTAACTCCAGCAACTTTTCAGCCACGGCCCTTCCCTCCCCGCCTTATCTGAATCCTGAAGTCCGGGTCGTTGTCATAGCGCGCGCACAGCAGCGAATGGGTTTCGCTGACTGTATGGACTTCCAGGCGTTTCTCATGGCATACGTCGGCCGCGTATTGGCATCTGGGTTCAAATGCGCAGCCGGCAGGCAGTTTCGTCGGATCCGGCATCAGTCCCAGGATTGGCTTCAGCACGGACTTTCTGTCCCTTATATTGGGCAGCGAGTTGAACAGCCCTTCCGTGTACGGGTGCATCGGCGTATTAAATACATCCTCCAACGTGCCCTGTTCGACGATTCTTCCCGCGTACATCACCGCGACCATGTCGCAGACTTTCGCTACGACCCCCAAGTCGTGGGTAATCATAACCAGCGCCGTCCCCAGTCTCTCTTTCAGGTCCACCATCAAGTCCAGTATCTGCGCTTGTATCGTCACATCCAGTGCCGTTGTGGGCTCGTCCGCCAGCAGTACATTCGGGCTGCAGGCCAGCGCTATCGCGATCACGACGCGCTGTTTCATTCCCCCGGAAAACTGATGCGGATATTCTATCCCGCGCTCCCTTGGTATCCCGAC
>WRNN01000285.1 GCA_009776595.1 Clostridiales bacterium | reverse complement strand
GCTGCTTCCGTACCCGACGGCGCAATCCTGATCGCGGCGGCGGCAAGCCTGCAGAACGCTTTCGAGAAAAGCTTAATCCCCGAATTTAACAAGATCTATCCAAATATTGAAGTGACGGGGACTTTCGATAGTTCCGGAAGGCTTCAGACGCAGATTGAAGCCGGCTTGGAAGCGGATCTCTTCTTCTCCGCCGCCACGACCCAGATGAACAACCTCCGGAACCAGGGCTTGATCGACGAGGCAAGCGTGGTCAATCTTCTCGAAAACAAAATCGTGCTGATCAGCACGAGGGGCATGGAAACGAGCGTGACCGAATTCCAGAATATCACGGATGCGCCTGTCATCGCCATCGGCGATCCGGAGAGCGTCCCGGCAGGCCAGTATGCGCAGGAAGTATTTACCAGCCTGGGCATCTGGGACGAAGTGCTGGCGAAAGCAAGCCTGGGTACAAATGTCACGGAAGTGCTGACCTGGGTGGCAGCAGGCAGCGCGGAAGTGGGCGTAGTGTATGCGACAGACGCCGCCAGCAATGAAGATGTCGTCGTGATAACCGAAGCGCCGGCAGGCAGCTTGAAAACCCCTGTCTTGTATCCGGTGGGCATGACCGCCGATTCGAAGAATAAGCCGCAGGCGCAAGCCTTTCTGGATTTCCTGAAAGGGGATACCGCAAAAGGGATTTTTGAGAGTTATGGGTTTACGGTAGTCAAATAAGCAGTCATTTCTCTTCGCGTATGCGTGATGGGATGGATAAGCCGACCCATACGTTAACATGAGCAAAGACGCAGCCGCCGGTGCGGGGCAGTATCGGCGGCTGCGTGCGTTTGGTTCTGTGGAGGCAGCATGGACTATACCCCTGTCATCATTTCATTAAAAACCGCATCTGTTTCTATTCTTTTCACTTTCTTCCTGGGCATTTTTGCCGCATGGGGGGTCGTGAGTGTAGAAAACAAGAACCTGCGCGCCATATTGGACGGGGTGTTGATCCTTCCTCTGGTGCTGCCGCCCACTGTAGCCGGTTTCTTTCTTTTGTACGTGTTTGGGATCAGGCGGCCTATCGGGGCTTTTCTATTGGAATACTTCAGCTTGAGGATTGCTTTCTCATGGACCGCGACCGTGCTTGCAGCAGTGCTGATCTCTTTCCCGCTCATGTACCGCTCGGCAAGGGGGGCATTTGAGCAGATCAATGAAAATATCGTTTATGCGGCGAGGACCATCGGCATGTCCGAATGGAAAATCTTTTGGAAAATCCGTATGGCGGTGGCGCTGCCCGGGGTTGTTTCCGGTGGTATCCTTGCCTTCACGAGAGGACTTGGTGAATTTGGCGCCACAGCGATGATCGCCGGCAATATCGCAGGCGTAACCCGGACGCTGCCCATGGCTGTGTATTCGGCAGTCGTGGCGGGAGACGAGACAACCGCGACGGGATATGTCGTGATGATGCTGATCCTATCCTTTGTCGCCGTGGTGTGCATGAACTACTTTTCATTGAAAGAATTTAAAAAGCCGATGAAGTGAGGGCGGAAATGGAAGTCAGCATAAGAAAAAAACTGGGCAAATTTCAACTGGACGTGCAGTTTGAAACCGAAGACCCCAATCTTGGCGTCTTGGGCGCTTCGGGCAGCGGCAAGAGTATGACGCTCAAATGTATCGCGGGGATCGTCACGCCGGATGAAGGCAGGATCGTCATCGGCGGGCGCGTCGTTTACGACTCGCAAAAAAAGATCAACATCAAACCGCAGAAACGCAGAGTCGGCTATCTGTTTCAAGACTATGCCCTGTTTCCCACCTACACCGCTATGGAGAATATCGCTGCCGGGCTTCAGCATAAGTCTGCAAGGCAAAAAAAAGAAATCGTCGACGGCCTGATCAGCCGCTTTCATCTGGAAGGGCTGGAAAAGCATTATCCCCATCAGCTTTCCGGAGGGCAGCAGCAGCGGGTAGCTTTAGCGCGTATCGTCGCCTGCGAACCGGAAGCAATTTTGCTTGACGAACCTTTTTCTGCTTTGGACAGCCATCTCAGGCTCCAGATGCAACTGGAAACAAGAGAGATACTAAAAAACTATGACGCTTCCATCATGGTCACCCACAACAGAGAGGAAGCGTATCAGCTCTGTTCGGCGTTGCTGGTGGTCGACGGAGGCAAAGTCACGGCGACCGGAAAAAGGGAGCAAATATTCAACAAGCCGCAGACGAGGAAGACTGCCATGTTGGTTGGCTGCAAAAACATTTCAAGGATTGTGCGGGAAAGCGACCGTACAATCCGCGCTTTGGACTGGGGGGGTCTCGTTTTGCATCTTGACAGAACGCCGGATGATACGATACGGTATGTAGGTATTCATGCCAACAGACTTGTCCCCCTATTCGAGGAAAGCAGCGAAAGGGAAAACCTGATACGCATCCGTATACTCGATCAAATCGAGACGCCGTATGAAAAACAGATTTCCTTTATCAATGCGGACGGCGAAGCGGCGGACAACCAAACCGGCCTCTGGTGGGACTGCGGGAGAAACGCAGCACCGGACTTACCGGCACACTTATATTTGCCGCCCGAAGACCTGTTGTTACTGGCGGAAGACTGAGCATGAAGCGTATATTAAGGGAATGCCGCTTCGCCCGGGTGGTGGGCGACAACTCATTTTAGGAAGTACTTACGCGGAGGTGTTGGATGAAGCAAATCAAAACAGTATCTGCTGCAGGGCATGTTCTATGCCACGACATCACACAGATCATCAGAGGGGTCACGAAAGACGCAGCTTTCCGCAAAGGGCATGTGGTGACCGAGGAAGACATCCCCGTGCTTCTCTCCTTGGGTAAGGAGAATTTATTCGTATGGGAAAAAGAGGAGGGCATGCTGCACGAAGACGAAGCGGCGGAAATCCTTTATAACGTCTGCGCCGGCGACCATATGCATCCGACGGGCGTCAAGGAAGGAAAAATCGAGGTCATTGCGGACTGCGAAGGGCTTCTCCTGGTGGATACGAAAAGACTCCTTGCCATCAACAGCATCGGGGAAGTGATGATCGCTACGCGCCACGGCGGCTTTCCTGTGAAAAAAGGCGATAAGCTGGCAGGTACAAGGATTATCCCCCTTGTGATCCGGGAAGATAAGATGAATGCGGTCAAGGCAATCGGAGATGGCCGGCCGCTCTTGAAACTGATCCCTTTCCTGGCGAAACAATGCG
>WRNN01000284.1 GCA_009776595.1 Clostridiales bacterium | reverse complement strand
TACGGTTTAAAACTATTGTACCATAGATTATACATGGAAACACTCGTATTTTGTAAATACTTGCGAATATGCATGAAAAAGCCGGGCGCTACGATTCCGCAAGGTTAGTCAGTCACTAAATAATGCGGAGGAGCAGATCTGATTTTTCTCTGATTTCCCCGATGACAGATGCAGCGGGGATTTCTTTTCGCAGCGCTTCCAGAAACCGGGCGGATTCCGAAGCGGGTATGGAAAACAGGAGCCCGCCGGAGGTCTGGGGATCGAAGAACAGATCGGCTAGCGCTTCCGACACATGGCTGTCGATGGCGATTTTTATATCGAAATATTCCCTATTGCGATCCATCCCGCCCGGCAGCATCCCCTCGCGGGCGAGTTCCTGCGCGTGGGCGAGCAAGGGCAGCGCGGAAGCCGTCAGCACAGCGGTCACCGCGCTTGCCTCGGCCATTTCACAACAATGGCCCGCCACGCCAAAGCCGGTGATGTCCGTGCAAGCGTGGATGTTGAAGCCTGCGGCAATCTCCGCCGCCCTGCGATTGAGCATACGCATGCTCTTCATTGTCTCCGCGGCATCCTCATCCGACAGGAGAGCGTTTTTGCATCCGGTCAGCACTGCGCCTGTCCCCACTTTCTTTGTGAGGATGAGCAGATCCCCGGGCGCCGCGCCCCGATTCCTCAGGATTCGCGAAGGGTGGATCAAGCCGGTCACACAGAGCCCGTATTTTGGTTCTTCGTCGGTTATACTGTGGCCGCCGGCGATGACGCATCCGGCCTCCATGGCTTTATCCGCTCCGCCGCGCAAAATATCCCGCGCGACGCTGACGTCCAGACAGGATGGGAAGCATAGCATATTCATGGCGACNGCGGGTTTTGCCCCCATGGCGTAGATATCGGAAAGGGCGTTGGCAGCGGCAATCTGCCCGAACANGTACGGGTCGTCGACCATAGGCGGGAAGAAGTCCACCGTNTGTACGATGGCCAACTCCGGCGACAGCCGGTATACCAGCGCGTCGTCATTTGTTTCGCTGCCCACCAGCAGGTCGTCACTGGCCATGACGGGCAGACCGGAAAGAATCTCGGAAAGGGCGCCCGGCCCCAGCTTTGCCGCTCACCCGCCGGCGGTTGTCATGCCGGTCAGGCCTTGAAATGCATTATCTGTCATGGGCGTCCCTCCTTACTCCTGTCGATCTATAAAGTTGCGTTCTTTGCGGTCTTTTAGACCTGCCAAACCACTACGGGCGCATTTCTGTTAAAACGATATTGGCGCTGACTGTCTCGTTGCCCCGCTGCACGATAATCCGTACCGTATCGCCCACTTTATATTGGCTCAATGCGGTTTTGAAGCTGGCATAATCGGTGATCCCCTTGTCATTCAGCCCGACGATCCTGTCGCCTGCCTTCAGTTGGCTATCCTTTGAATCGGCAATGTACAGGCCGATCTGGTTTACTTGATACCGCATAGCGGCGCGGGTGGTGGACACATCGATGAGTTCCAGCCCTGCGCTTACCCGCCCTCTCACATAACCGATGCTGATCAGGTCTTCGATAACTTTTTTCGCGGTATTAATCGGAATGGCAAAACCAAGGCCTTCAATGTCGGATCCCGAAGACTTGGCGTTGACGACGCCGATCAGTTCGCCGTATAGGTTAAACAAGCCTCCTCCCGAGTTGCCCGGGTTGATCGCCGCATCCGTTTGCAGCAGGGACATAGTTTGACCGTCGATGGTGATTTCCCTGTCCAGGGCGGATACGATACCGGAGGTCACCGTTCCCCCCAATTCCCCAAGGGGGTTGCCGACAGCTATCGTCGTCTGGCCAATCCGCATGGCGGTCGAATCACCCAGCACCGCAGGCGTCAAGCCTCCTGTCGGGATTTTCAGCACAGCCAGGTCCGTATCCATATCGGCGCCGACAACCGTAGCGGTATAGGGCTTGCCGCTGTCCGGGAGACGGACCGTGATATTGCCGGCGCCTTCGATCACGTGATAATTCGTGACGATATAGCCGTCCTGGGTGATTATTACGCCGCTGCCGGCGCCTTGGCTGATAAATTGTCCGAAATACCTGCCTCTTTCCACTGTTTCGGTGGTGATTTCTACGACAGCCTGCGTCACGATAGCCGCCGTCTCTTCCAGCGACATGGAGCCGTCGGCGTTAACCGGGGCGACAGCGGTGTGGACGACAGATTGGTAAATCACGGGGGAGCCGAAGCCTTCCCCTCTGACGTTTCGATATCGGTCGTAAGCAAAGGATCCGATGAAGCCAAACAGGCCGCTGACAATCATACAGGCGACCAGGGCTGTGGCTGTCAGTTTATTTTTATTGCTTATTTCTTTCCGGTATGCCCGCAGGGACATCTGGCTGGCGATTCCCGCCCCGGGCCGGCGAAAGCTTTCCGGCTCCTTCGGTTCCTGCTGCAGCTCCGGTTCCTGCTCCTGCCCCTCTTCTATATTGTCGAATCCGTCTCTGGTGATGTGGCGGTATCTGTCGCGATATTCGGCGGACACGTCGGCGGGGCTTGCGCCGACAGCGTAAAGCCCGGTATCAGACGCGGGAAATCCGTTGCGGTATCCGGGACAGAATTCAGTCAACTCCCCGTCGCAGACGCCGGCTGTGTATCCCTTACAGTTTCCTTCTTGAAATATTTCACAGTGTTCGGCGCAGTCCCCTGCCGGGATGAAGCCTGCGTAACTGTCCTGCTTTTTCTNTTCGTTATAAGATTGATCAAAATNAGNTTCATTCATATGNAACATCCTCTCGATGAAACAATTCTTTGATTNTTTATATNATAGTATACCATCTTTTTGTGAACGATGGATGAAGGCTGTTTGCCTANCCGGTGAACCACCTGTCCATCCGNCGTATTCTTAATCGTACCATAAACCGCGCGGGAATGCAATCCGCGCAAAAAGAGGAAAAGAGGGGGTCCACGCAAAAAGAGGGGGCAGCCCGGATTGAGCCGCTCCCTCCCGTTGAAATAGCTTTGCTGATGTATGTTGAATAAAGAGTTCTCTTGTTGATTTACCGGTCTGCCATCCTCTTGTAGCTGTCCAGGCGTTCTTTGGCGTCCTTGGCGGACTGCGCAAACAACGTTTCCGCCACTTCGGGGAACTGCTGTTTCAGGGATGCGTAGCGAACCTCTCCGGACAGGAAGGTCTGGTAGTCTGAAGTGGGATCTTTACTGTCCAGG
>WRNN01000283.1 GCA_009776595.1 Clostridiales bacterium | reverse complement strand
GCCCGGCTGTAGCCAGACCGCCAAGAACGGTTGTTTTCTCAATCAATAAGACGCTGGAATTATTTCTCGCCGCGGCCAGCGCAGCCGCCACGCCCGCTACTCCTCCGCCGACAACGATGACGTCGTATGCGCCGCAGACCCCGGTCTCTCTGGTTTCTTTGATATACTCCATGCCCGGTCCCTCCATTTCAGCACGCTTCGTCTTATTGTACCACATTTGAAACTATTTTAACAAACTGGTTAGTATGATATAATATCTCCACTTAGCGAGCCTTCAGCGAGCTTAGTGGAATAGATACCATACCCTTAACGATCCGCAAAACAAGACTTGAAAAATGGTTGCGGCGGGAGTTTAGTAGTATGGTATAATATCTCTCAACATGAACAGAGATTAGGCAAGGAGAATCGATTCGATGAGCGACACCATACCCAACTTTATTCACGACGTCATAGACGCGGATTTGGCCGCCGGAAGGGAAGACCATGTACATACCCGTTTTCCGCCGGAGCCAAACGGCTGCCTCCACATCGGGAGCGCGAAGGCGATCTGGATTAATTACACCACTGCCAGGAAATACGGCGGCGCGTTTAATCTTCGTTATGACGATACGAACCCCGCCAAGGAAGATGATTCCTTTGTCCGTTCGATTGAGGAAGATATTCGCTGGCTCATCGGGGAAGAACCCGGCGGGGGAATCTTCTTTGGCTCGGATTATTTTGATCAGTGTTATACGTTCGCCCTGCAATTGATCCGTCAGGGGGACGCCTACGTCTGCGACCTGTCCGCCGACGAAATGCGCGAATACCGCGGTACGCTGACAGAACCNGGCAAAGACAGCCCCTACCGCAATCGAAGTATCGCGGAAAACGAGGATCTCTTTGTCCGTATGAAAAACGGCGAGTTTCCCGAAGGCAGCCGTACGCTTCGCGCAAAGATCGATATGCGCTCGCCGAATGTAGTCTTGCGGGATCCCGCGATCTATCGGATACAGCACATCCCCCATCACCGCCAGGGAGACAAATGGTGTATCTATCCCCTTTACGACTATGCGCATCCGATCCAGGACGCATTGGAAGGGATCACCCATTCCCTCTGTTCCATAGAGTTCACTAATAATAGGCCTCTATACAATTGGGTTGTTGAGAAAATCGGCTTCTCCCATCCGCCCCATCAATATGAATTTGCCCGCCTCAATGTCACCCATACCGTGATGAGCAAGCGCTATTTGCGAAAGCTCGTAGAAACCGGCCTGGTTGACGGCTGGGATGATCCCAGGATGCCGACGCTCTCCGCCTTGCGCCGCCGGGGCTATACGCCCTCTTCCCTCTTCAGCTTCCTGCGAAAAGTCGGCATCTCCAGGGTCTACAGCATCGTGGATATCCGCTTACTGGAGTACTGTATCCGGGAGGAGCTGAATGATTCCGCGCCGCGCCGCATCGCCGTGCTGGAACCGCTTAAGGTTACCGTTACCAACTATCCCGCGGACAAGACCGAATACTTCCAACTGCCCAATCATCCGGATCACCCGGAAGCCGGCAGCAGGATGCTGCCCTTTACCCGCGATCTCCTGGTTGAGCAATCTGACTTTATGGAGAATGCGCCCGCTAAATTTTTCCGTTTGAAACCCGGCGCGGAAGTCCGCCTGATGGGCGCCTATATTATCCGCTGCGACGAAGTGCTCAAAGACGCGGAAGGGAATGTCCGCGAATTACTGTGTACAGCGGATTTAGAGACGGGAAATAAGATGCCCGCCGACGGACGTAAGATCCGCGGTACGATACACTGGCTCTCCGCGGCGCATGCCGGGAAAGCCGAAGTCCGCCTCTATGACAATCTTTTTACCATCGAAGACGTCAACAGTATACCCGAAGGGAAGGACTACGACGACTATATCAACCCGGATTCCCTGCAGATTATGAAAGACGCCCGCATCGAGCCGGCTTTGGAAACTGCGGAAGCCGCAGAGGCTATCCAGTTTGTCCGCACCGGCTACTTCGTGCCCGACAGCCACAGCCCCGGCGTCTTTAACCAAACCGTAGCGCTGAAAGACAGCAAAGGCAACATCATGGCGGGTGCTTAGTAGAGGATTAACGCTTGTTATGGCTTACGCGAAGTACACTGCACGCCGACGCTGCACTTTCCGCAGCCGTAGCGGGGTGCGTACTTCTCCCTGGTTTTCTGCTGAAAAGCGTTGCAGACTGACATATTCTTTCCTTTTTGCACATCGATAGCTTGTACCGGACATCTTGCCGCGCATTCCCCGCAGTAAGTGCAATACTCATCATAGCGGGTATAGGGCCGCGGATCCCGTTCCAGCGGCATATCGGTGACGATGCTGCCGAAACGGCCGGCCATGCCCCTTTCGGTAATAAGTCCCCTGGACAGGCCGAAAGTACCCAGCCCGCTGGCGGAGGCGACATGGCGCTCAGACCAGGTGCTGGTGAACTCCGCACGCCCGTCAACCTCCTTCGGGCCTGACTTAAAGCGCTCGTCCATAGAGGGAACCATGGCGGCATAACCGGATTCTGTCAGGAGATTCTGTATGGAAAGGATCATCGCGTTGAGCGCGGCCTGACCCTCGATGCGCCCGTGCAGCCATTCCGGCGGGATTTCTTCCCCCAAGCCCTGATTGGCGCTGATGATTCTCTCCGTGAAAGGGAGGAAAAATGAAATCACGGATCGCGCGCCGGGCANCCAGGCGTCCGGCGGCATAAACATCGGCCCGACCGCCTCTATCGCTTGCAACTGTACAAATAGCGGATCATTCGCGTCGGCCACGCCCATCAGGGGCGGTTCAAAAAAACGCAAGCCTGCCAGGTCGGGGCGCAAAGCAATGTCCGCAGCCAGGCGGTTGTCTGCCGATTCGTCCATAAACCGGGCCGCCGCCCTGAGGATATCTGATTTTTCAATCTGTGCCATGGTGAAACCCTCCTCATCTGTTTTTCGGTTTTCCTGCCAGCTTTGCAATATGCGCGCAGCTCATCTTAGTNTAGCAAATTCGACGGAGGAAAGCGAATNCCGGCAGCTTCATNTGTTTGCTCACCTGTTTGCTTCGAAAACAAGAATGCCTGCCGCTACCGCGGCGTTCAGCGACTCCGCGCCCTCTTTGACCGGTATATACACCCGTTCCTTCACTTCCGCCGCCGGTATCGTGACCAGGCCCCGGGCCTCGTTCCCGATACAAAGCAGCGTTTTTTTTGGCCAGTTTAT
>WRNN01000282.1 GCA_009776595.1 Clostridiales bacterium | reverse complement strand
TTATAGGATTGTTTGGAGCGACGTAATCCTTCGTCACCCATGTCTTCCTCGCGGTTGATCCATTGGAGATCCGCGAAGGCATGGCTTGAGAATTCCCGGTTGATCAGCGAGAACAGTTCCGGTATCCGGAGATTGGCTTTCTCGATATGGATCACGGCCATATCCACGGTAAGGCGCTCGCCTATGCTGAACGCTTCCGGCCTGCCGTCCACCAGGATGACGCCGCCCACGGTATCCAGCTCTTTGGCGTGATAGAGGGCGCGCCTGACCGATTCGCGTTCGCTTTGCAGGGACTCGGGATCCTCGTGGGTCGAGAGCCAGGAGTCGTAAACCGCCATACAGTCGTCCGCCATATCCGGGTCATANGTCTTGTACTCGTANCGACGCCCGTANACGCTCATAAACCGGTTGATATGGTTGCGCTTTGACTGGTATTTTTTCCCTGCCAAATCGATCAGGTCCCTTGTTTGGTAAACATAATCATCCAAGCGTGCTTCACGTTCAAAACGAAAACGACCCGGAAGACGCTCGCGAAGCTTATCACAATACCACGCGGGCAGGCTGTGCATGGAAAAACGCCGACCATCCGCTTTTGCCGTTCCGATAGCGGTTTCCAGCGCTTCTTCGAGTTTGTCATCTTCTGCGAAAGCCATGAGATAATGCAGGATGCCTTTCGGCCAGGTGCGAAGGAGCATAAAGTCTCCGGTATCCAACCATTCGATGTTTTCCGCGCCTTCCCAGATAAAGAGATTTGTAAACGTATACTCGCTAGCCTCATTGTCGGGGAACATTCGAAGGCGGCGCGAGAGCCTTTCCCTGTCCCCCAATGCAACGGGTTCGAACGAAACCATAAATCCTCCCCTAACTTCTGTCAAATTGAGCCTGCAAATTCATTATAGCACCATCTTTTCACAATGTAAAACAGACTTCTGCCACTGTAGANGATATCGACAGACCTTGAAAATATTATCGGGATAATAACTTGACCCTCAACAGCGGATTGATTATTATAGTATTTATACGAATGGGGGTGAGAGGGAGAGTTGACCCGGGAGAATCTGTCGAATGTCGGCGCGGAAATGATCAGGCTGGTGGATATACATAAAGAATTCGATGGCGTGACCGTGCTGGACCGGATAAATCTGAGCATTGCGAAAAATGAGTTTGTTACCCTTTTAGGGCCTTCCGGCTGCGGCAAAACGACTATGCTTCGCATTATCGGCGGCTTTGAATCAGCAACGACCGGCGATGTACTGTTTGACGGGGAGCGGATCAACGATATTCCCGCCTATCAGCGAAAAGTGAATACGGTTTTTCAGCGATACGCTTTGTTTCCGCATTTGAATGTGTTTGAGAATATTGCGTTTGGTCTTCGTATTGCGAAGAAGGACGCAAAGGAAATCAGGGAAAAAGTGCAAACCGCTTTGGAACTGGTGGAAATGCTGGGCTTTGAGAAGAGGACGATCCAATCCCTTTCCGGAGGGCAGCAGCAGCGCGTAGCCATAGCCCGGGCGGTAGTGAACGAGCCAAAGGTGCTGTTGCTGGATGAGCCTCTCGCCGCCCTGGATCTGAAACTGCGAAAAGAAATGCAGCTGGAACTGAAGAATATGCAGAAACAGCTGGGCATTACCTTTGTCTTTGTGACCCATGACCAGGAAGAAGCCCTGACCATGTCGGATACCGTGGTGGTGATGAAAGAGGGGATCATTCAGCAGATCGGCAGCCCCATCAATGTGTACAATGAGCCTATAAACATCTTTGTTGCGGATTTTATCGGGGAAAGCATCATACTGGAAGGACGCTACCTGGAGAACTGTCTGGTGGAGTTCGCCGGGCAGAAATTTCCCTGTGTGGATATTGATTTTGCGCCTATGGAGCAGGTGGATGTAGTCATCCGGCCCGAGGACGTGGATATTTCGGACGACCCGTCGGAGGGCGTTTTACAGGCAAAGGTGAGCTCCGTCGTGTTCAAAGGGGTGCATTACGAGATGCTGGCGGAGACGGACGACGGCCTGGAGTGGATGATCCACAGTACCACCATGGCGCCCATCGGCCAGGTCATCGGTATGTCGATCAAGCCGGATAACATTCACCTGATGAAAAAGGAGACAAAAGCGCCGGAGGTGACGGCCGGGTGAAGCGAAACTGGATGCTATACCCCTATGTCGCATGGATGGTCCTGTTCACCGTCGTCCCCATCCTGCTGGTGTTTTACTACAGCGTGACGGTACAGGGCGGCGGGTTCAGCCTGACGGCGGCCCATTATGCGAGGGTTTTTGAGCCTCTGTACATGTCGGTCATCTGGCGCTCCATCCAACTTGCCCTGGTGAGTACCATAGCATGCTTTATCCTTGGTTATCCCGTAGCGATGATACTGGCGAACAGCCCGGACAAACAACAATTCAGCCTCATCGTTCTCTTTGTCGTACCCATGTGGATGAACTTCCTGGCCAGGACCTATGCCTGGCTGTCCATCATGGAGAACAACGGGATCATCAATAATCTCCTGGGCCTGATTGGCCTCAAGCCGCTAAGCCTACTGTATAACGCGGGAGCGGTTGTGCTTGGTATGGTCTATAACTATGTGCCTTTTATGGTCTTTCCCATCTATACGGTGCTGCGCAAGCTTGACCCTTCGCTGATCGAGGCGGCGGAAGACCTGGGCGCGAACCCTGTCCGGACCTTCCTGAAGGTTACCTTTCCCTTAAGCTTACCCGGCGTGCTTTCCGGCGTCACTATGGTGTTTATGCCCTCCGTGACGACCTTTGCCATTTCCCAGCTCCTTGGAGGCGGCCAGTTCACCCTCATCGGGAACCTCATCGAGCAGCAGTATTTGCGGACCTACGACTGGGGCTTTGGATCGGCGCTGTCCATCATATTGATGATCATTATCCTGATTACCATGGGGATGATGTCCAGGAGCAACGTCTACGAGGAAGGGGGGCTTATATGAGGCCGATACTGAAGAAGTGTTATCTTTGGCTGATCTTTATCTTTTTGTACGCCCCCATTCTCGTGCTGATCCTGTTTTCCTTTAATGCTTCCCGATCCCGGGGGAGCTGGGGCGGATTGAGCCTTCGATGGTATGTGGAATTGTTTCAGGACAGGGCGATCATGACCGCTTTGGGCAATACGGTCCTTATCGCGCTTGTCGCCGCCGCCGTCTCCGCTGCCGTCGGTACAGTCGCCGCCGTTGGCATATACAGGCTCAAGGGATG
>WRNN01000281.1 GCA_009776595.1 Clostridiales bacterium | reverse complement strand
TATAGCAGAAGCAGCGAGCAGGTACGATCCTGTTCGCTGCTTGTTGCTTGTGATTACGTTCGCGGGGCGCATCCAGATGCGCCGCTATAGGAAACCCTAAGAAACCCGATGTATAGATTCTTTAACGGGTTTCCTATTTACCCTTATTATTTCAAATAATCATGGACGATGCGGCCGGAGGCCAGCGATCCATATACAGCGGTTGGCGCAGAGGTGTAATAGGCGTCCAGAATCTTGTTGATCTTTACGGATCTTCTGTCGAATTGACGCCCCAGGAGATCGAACCGCTGCATTCCCAGGTATCCGGGGTTGGCGCTTCGCCCGGAGGGGTGCTTCTGGTAATGCCGACCAATTGACAGACCTGCGGCGGCGCCCCGATAATCGGGCTGGGGATTACTTTGAGCAGCAATATATCACGTACATCCTTCGGATCCATTTGCTTTGGCCTCTGCGTCCTCACGGAAGCGGAGAAAATCCGGAATCCTTTCGGCCTTTCCACGGTCATGCAGATTTGTCCGCTGTCGATATAGTATTCCATATGGGCAAATTTCTTAGGATAACCGTATACTTCGCGTCCCGCCACAAGGGCTTCCACTTGTGAGACAAAAAGGTTGGCAAAAAAATTGTAGGGCTTTCCCTCGTAGGTTACATGATAGATCAGGTTCGCTTCCATATGCGGCGTCGAATCGGATACAAAATGGGCGCTGGAACAAAGAAGCGTTCCTGTAGGCGGGTCGTTCAGAAATTCGAGCGGCTCCGGTATCCGGCGCGATACGCTCTCATAATCCGTCTCGAAGTTGATCCTGAAAAGTTCCGTGCGCGCCCAGGTCGGCGGCCCCGGCACATACGGATCCGTGACAGGCATGACGGCGCCGAAATCCTCAACCTTAAGTAATCCTTTCTTTCCCATGCGTATTCCTCCTTCATTAAGTATGGTTAATCACTCTCTATGCTCCATTATAGCAGACGCATACGGATTTTCGGAATGCGGCTAAAAAAAACAAAAGGCTACCATTTAAATACCCCGTAAAATCTACGCTTCATGGCGAATTTTTATAGTAGGTATATTATGCCTGGATCGGCATTCGCTTTTCGTATGATATAGGCTTTACATGCTTTCTCTTGTGTGATAATCTTCAACATAAGTTATCGCGCAGGGGAACCTCCAGCCTTCTGCAGAATGGCTTGCAAAGGAGTACAGGCAGCAGTCAAACCGGCTTTCATCCAAACTTATCGAGGCGCGGTTTTTCTGGCTGTATGGAAATGACTAATGACGGGAGAGGGGGTGGTGAATAAGGAGGATCATTGAAAGATGGGGGTTAACCACGTTCCTGCAAAAAACGAGGCTGAAAACAGAGAAGCCCGACTCCAAAAGAAAAGAGGCAAAACGAATTATTTGGAGGAATTATTGCATGAAGAAAAGTTTAGCTCTGTTACTCTCTTTTTTGATGGTATTCTCCATCCTTATGCCTGCTTTTGCGGCACAGGAAGCGGAGGCCGTTGCCAGCGCCTATGTTGAAAGGCTGAACGGCAGCCAAAACAGGCTCTTCATTACGATTACCGTAGACGGCGAAACGGTCGCCAGCGAATCTTTTATGATTCCCAACAACGCCAAGGGCGANTATGANCTTGGCGGCTACAAGGTCTATGTGGCGACCTCCGGCAATACGAATATTGACGCCTGCTATATCGTACCCACGGAAATCTTATATCTGGTCACCTTCTATGCATTGGATGGCACAACCTTCGTCTGCTCACAACTGGTTCCCGAGGGCGGCTTAATCGACGGCGGCAATTGGGACCTTTACAATTCCTGGAGCGCCGAAGGCGGCATGATGGAAATCAACTATAAAGTGCCCGCCAACTGGGAAGTGGTCCCCTACACGCTGGAAGATTTGGACACCGGCGAATGGTTCAACTGGAAAGAGACGCCCATCACCAAAGACACCAATGTGACGCTTGCGGTAATCAAATATTTCACCGTCTCNTTCTATGCTTTAGACGGAGAAACCTTCGTCTGCTCGCAACTGNTCCGTGAAGGCGAGCTTATCGACGGCAGCGACAGCGATCTCGTAGCTTCCTGGACCGGCGCGGCTGCGCTGTGGGCCAACTATCAAATTTCAGGTAATTTAAGGGTAAAAGCCAATTGGCTAGTGGATTTGGACACCGGCGACGAGTTCGACTTGACGGCTACGCCGGTAAACGGCGACCTGAATGTAACCCTCGCGCTGGAGGATCAGTATAACCTGCCTCCGTCCCCCGTCACGCCGGGCGAGCTCTATGTCGAGCATCCGACCCTGAAGAACCTGGGCTTTGAGTGGTATGTGGAAGGCGACGACAACCACAACGCTACAGTAGATGTATTCTATCGCGAAGTAGGAACCACCGAATGGAAAGCCGCTCTGCCGCTGGTCCGCATTCTGAACGAACGCGGCTCCTTTAACAGCATCACCTACATCTCTCCCAACATGTTTGCCGGCAGCATACTGGATCTCAAAGAAGATACCGAGTATGAATGCAAATTCGTCATGTCCGACCCGGACGGCGTAGTCGGCAACGATACAGAAATCGTTACGGTTCGCACGCGTCCGGAGCCTGTACCCGCTCCGACAGTGGCGGAAGGCGGCGAGGGAAGAGTCTATCACGTCTATCCCCGCGGTACGCCATCTTCGCAAATGCAGACGCCTAACTATTTCAACCTGATGGGCGCCTACTACCTGGGCTTCGCCGGCGGCGACGGCTCCCTCACCTATGAGCCCCGCGTCCGCCCCGGAGACACCATTTTGATCCATGCCGGCACCTATAAGGACGCCCGCTATGTGTACAGTTCCAGCACAGGCCTGGGCACGCCCTTCGACGGCACGCATTATCTGACTGCCAAAGGCACGGCGGAGAAGCCCATTGTCATCAAAGCGGCAGGCGACGGCGAAGTCATCTTTGACGGCGACGCCAACTATAACCTGTTTAACGTGCTGGCAGCGGACTATAACTATTTTGAAGGCATTACCATTCGCAATACCGAAGTCGCGTTCCTGGCAGGCAACAAAAATATCATTGGCGCCACCGGCCTGACGGTCAAGAACTGCAAGTTCGAGAATATCGGCATCGGCGTCCACAACGAATGGTCCGGCTCCAAAGATTACTATATCGCCGACAATACCTTCATCGGCAGGGAGAACTACGGCCATCTGGTGGGATGGTTCGGCGGAAGCTGGAACAC
>WRNN01000280.1 GCA_009776595.1 Clostridiales bacterium | reverse complement strand
TTGTATCGGCCTGGGCGCCTTTGTGCTGCTGGCCGGATGGCTGTGCTGCCGCGGCAACGCGGAAACAGCTTCCGGCTGCCTTCTGGCAGGCGCCCTGGCTTTTTTTCTTCACCTGATTCCCTATATGTTTCACGTTATGGGCGCCGGCGACGTTAAGCTGGCGTTTATCGTTGGCTTACTTCTGGGATGGGAGGCATGGCCGGGCTATATGAGCGTGTTCTGCCTGCTGTCCCTAATCGTCTCGGGCGCGTTATTGCTTGCGGGAAAGCGAAAGCGCGAATCCATTCCCCTGGCGCCGGTCATGGCGGCTGCATACATACTATACTGGGTTTTGCGGCTTATGCAGGTACTGCGATAAGCCCGTTTTGTTCAGGTGTTGAACGGAATCGCAGGCTTGTAAGTTTACACAGCATGTGAGATAATTGCATCAGTGAAAACCTGCTTGCGGCACGACGTATTCCATAGGGCCGAAGCGCGCGGAAAGCCGAATGTTAAGGGGGAAAGCAAATGAAAATAAGAAAATGGGCGATTATACTTGTAGTGGTATTGCTTCTTACTCTGCTATCAACCGGGCGCTTATTTGCCAGGACGGAAAACAGTATCATGCATTTGTCCGGCGGGAGGGCGGGATACTCTACAGCCATAATCAGCGATCCCGCGCGGATCCCCCTGCTGGTGATCAAGCCGGAGGACGACACCAGGCTTGACGACTTTACATTTGAAATCCGGCTTACCAACGCCTATTGGGATTTCGACGCGTTCAGCCAGGTGGAGATTGACAATTACGGCACGATAGACAGCGCGGGCGTCTTTACGCCCGACACTTCCATGCGCGGCTATCTCACCAACGCCCAGAACCCGGTAGGCGTCCGCTATACGATGCAAGCCGGCAACAGGGCCGGATCGGTGCTCGTCACCTTAGAACCGGGCTATCCGGTAACCAACTACGAAGCGCTCTATATTCCGTTATTTGTTGAAATAACCGGCAATCCGGCTTCGTTGGAACTCTTTGATATGTACTCGGGCAGCCTTTCTACAGAGGGCATCTTGATCTTTGCTTCCGGTTCCGCGGGAGACACCACTACGCAGGTGCGGCCCGGCGATGTTGTCGATTTCTCGCAGACCCTTATCCTGCCCGACCTGTCGATCCGGGAATTGGCCGACAGGGCTTTGGTAAGCGGCGCCTTGACGCTGAGAGCGCCTGCGGGGTTTCGTTGGATCGATCTGGACCAGATCGAAATCGAAGCCAGAAATTCCAGCGGGATCGTGATCAACGCAAGAGATTATGCTACCGAGGGATCAAACGCGGTGACCAACGCCTCAGTAATGAGACTGCACTTGACCATGGATAACAATCCCCTGGATTTACGCACGCTCATCTTGAAAAATCTGAAGTTGGAAGCAGTCCCGAATAACAACGACTACGGCCCTCTGTCCATTACCCTGTCGGGCTGTAACATGGAGCAGGAAACGATCAAAGTGGCCAACCGGGTAAGGCTGGATTATACATTTACAGCAGAGAGCCTGACGCTGCCTAAGATTGCGGCGGGGGTTTATCCCGCTGATCCGACGGAGGAAAGCCTCCGGACCTTAAAGCTGACGCTGGCGGAAACCTCGAGCGGCAGATGGCGCGCCAACGGGAGGACGACTTTCACTTTGCCGCAAGGCGTCACGGCGAGAGCGGTTCTGATCAATACCACGAACTTTAGTACCGGCTTGCCGCGGGATACGCTGATCCAGCGTCTCGATGCGAACGCTTTCGCGCTCAACTCGCAGGACGGCGGCGTCTGGACATTGAGTGCGAACGGGCTGACCGTTCAGAATGTCAGCACGGTCAGCGGACGGTTGGCGATGCTGGAATTGACCTTCTATATAACCGCGGAGGAAAGCTTCCGGGGCCCGGTTCAGGTTACCGCGGGAGGAAGCGGGTTAAACAGCGAAGTCTCCGCCGCGATCGCCGAGGTTTTCGGAAAGGCTGCGGCAGGAACTGTAGAATTGACGATCGGACGAATGGAAATGAAAGTCGGCGGCGAGACGGTCACAATGGATGTGGCGCCGTATATTGAAAACAACTATACGATGGTGCCCGTCAGCTTTGTGGCCAGGGCGATGGGATTACCTGCGGACAGCGTGCAATGGGACGGAGACGCCCGAACGGTAACCATCCAAACAGGCAGCAGAAAAGCCGTACTGACGATAGGCAGCAATGAGATCGTAATTGACGGCATAACCATGGAGATGCCCCAGGCGCCTGTGATCCGCGACGGCAGAACATTCCTGCCTTTTCGTATACTGGGCGAACAGGTGCTGCAAGTCGCTGTCGATTGGAACGGCGAAACCAGAACTGCGATGTTCTATTAATTAAGGAGGAAAATTATGGAAATGGATAAGAATCTCCGCCTTCATACGGAGATTGTCGGGACGCAGACTGTGGAAGCACTGATAAAGAACGGTTTCCAGGCGGAATTCTTACCGGACAGGGACGCGGCGAGAGAGCGCCTGTTAGCCTTGATCCCGGATGGCGCCGGCGTTGGATTTGGCGGTTCCATGACAGTGAAGGCGCTGGATATACAAGCGGAGCTTGCCGGGAGAGGCTGCGCGATCTATGATCATAATCTGGCGAAAGATCCCGCGGAAGCAGACGCCTTTCGGCTGAAGCAGCAGACCTGCGACCTGTTCCTTTGCAGCTCGAACGCGATAACCAGGGATGGCAGACTATACAACGTGGACGGCGCCGGCAACCGGGTAGCCGCTATGATATACGGGCCGAAGGAGGTCGTCATCGTCGCCGGCATCAATAAAGTAGTAGCGGATCTGACCGAAGCGGAAGAACGTGTCTGCGCGATAGCGGGACCGGTCAACAATATCCGGCTCAACACGGGCAACCCTTGTACCAAGACCGGCGAATGTATGAACTGCTCGGGCGCGGGATCGATATGCAATATCGCCACCATCCTTTTCCGCTGTCCCTCCCGTACGAAGATGCGGATCCTGCTGGTCGGCGAGCCTATGGGGTTTTAGTACAGTTAACCTGGCAGTCACAGGAGTATGATGAAACACACGAAGAACGATGACAGCAGCCTGAACAAAGCCGGTAAAAGGCGGCAATGGCCTTATCTTACCGCTATTACTGTATGCCTTCTTTTAGTGTGTCTGTTCCTGTTCAGAGGCGGCCTGCTTTCCGGCGGCTTTGAGGCGAAGGCGACAACCGGGACCGGAGAAGCCGGAGAAGCGGAAGCAAGA
>WRNN01000279.1 GCA_009776595.1 Clostridiales bacterium | reverse complement strand
TTGTGGCGCTTCTCAGGACAGAGAAGGTCTGCAAAAGTTTTGGCGCACTGGAGGTCCTGAAAGGGGTGGACGTCGCTGTTGAGCAGGGAGAGGTCGTCTGCGTGATCGGGCCCTCCGGCGCGGGGAAGTCTACCTTCCTGCGTTCGCTTAACCAGTTGGAAACGATCACGAGCGGAAAAATATTTATCGAAGAGCAATTGTTCCTTCATCGGGAAAACAATGTGACAATTTCGCGGGTCGATCAGGCGGAATATAAACGGCTGCTTTTGGATATGGGTATGGTTTTTCAGTCGTTTAACCTGTTTCCGCACAAGACCGCCCTGGAGAACCTGATGCTTGCGCCTATGCATGTGAAGAAGATGGGCAGGGATGAGGCTGAAGCGCTCTCCCGTGCGTTGCTTGACAAGGTCGGGCTTGCCGAAAAGGCGGACGAATACCCGATACGCCTGTCGGGAGGGCAGCAGCAGCGTGTAGCAATCGCGCGCTCACTGGCGATGGATCCAAAGATCATGCTTTTTGACGAGCCGACGAGCGCCCTGGATCCGGAGCTGGTCGGGGAGGTGCTCAGCGTGATGCGAAGCCTCGCGGACAGCGGTATGACGATGTTGGTCGTCACGCATGAGATGGGATTTGCGCGCGAAGCAGCTAATCATGTCGTATTTATGTGTGACGGCATGATTGCGGAAGAGGGGCCGCCGTCCCGCCTGTTTGCACACCCGGAAAACCCGCGGACCAGGCAGTTCTTGAACAGTATTTTGTAAAGGCGTCAACGAGTCTAAAAGAAATATGCGGGGCCTTCACCTGACTTTACTTTGACAGCCATATATTTACAAACAACCCTGAAAGCCAAATATAGCATGGCATTCAGGGTTGTGTTTTATGCGAAAATATGTAGGGAAACAGAAGCACAGTAGAGTTTCTCGGACTATGGGAGCGTATACATAATCCCGAGGTCAATTACCTCGAATTCGAGGCAATTAAACTCGGTACAAAAACGGCTATAATGAAACCACAAAAACTTTTTCTTGACAGGAAACGAAGAATGTATTATTGTATTAGTTGTATAATACAATAATACACAGGAGCGTGATGAAATGGCGTGGATCTTTACCTCCGACAGGCCGATTTATCTCCAAGTGCAGGAGAAGATCAAGCTGTCAATCGTATCGGGGGAATACCCGCCCGGCTGGAAGATGCCCGCCGTGCGGGACCTGGCCCTCGAAGCAGCGGTCAATCCCAATACGGTGCAGAAGGCTTTGTCGGAGCTGGAACGGGAAGGCTTTGTCTATACGCAAAGAACGAGTGGACGATATATCACGGAGGACGATATGGTGATCAAACAGGCAAAAAATGAATTAGCTACAGAATTGGTTCGCAGCTTTCTGGGGAAAATGGCGGCCATCGGCTTCAGTCCGGCGGAAGCAGCCTTGTTGATCGGAGATAAAGCAAAGGAGGTCGATGGCAATGGCGATACTGGAATGTAAAGGGCTGACGAAAAAGTACGGCAAGAAGGAAGCGCTTCGGCAGATTGATCTGCAAGTAGAGCCCGGCCGCATCGTCGGACTGCTTGGTCCCAACGGCAGCGGCAAAAGTACCCTGCTCAAGATCTGTACAGGTTTACTAACGCCAACGAAGGGCGCCGCGCACATCGACGGCAGAAAGCCCGATTCGAAAACAAAGGCAATCGTCTCCTATTTGCCGGAAGTGCCTTATTTGAACGATTGGATGAAGGTTTCCGATATCGTCGCCTTCTTCCGTGATTTTTATTCTGACTTCAATCTGACGAAAGCCCTGGATATGCTCAGAAATCTTTCGATAGAAAACCAAGTGCTGAAAACCTTATCGAAAGGTACGAAAGAAAAAGTACAGCTTGTCCTCGTCATGGCAAGGGAAGCAAAGCTGTATTTGCTGGACGAGCCGATCGGCGGCGTGGATCCGGCAGCGCGGGATTACATACTGAACACCATCATCCGGAACTACAATCCGGAAGCGTCGGTTGTCCTATCCACGCATTTGATCACGGATATCGAACAGGTGCTCGATGATGTGATCTTTCTGAAAGAAGGAGAGATCGTGCTGGATTGTCCGGTTGACGAGCTGCGGGAAAGTAAGGGTATGTCGGTGGACGCCTATTTCAGGGAGGTGTTCAAATGCTAACAAAGCTGATGAAATACGAATTCAAAGCGACGAGCCGTGTATTCCTGCCCCTATTGGCCGCGCTGATCCTTCTATCCATCGTCAACCGGCTGCTCAACGCGATTGGCCAGACGACGCCGATGGCTATCGGCACTGCCGCGACAGTTGCCTTGATTGTCTGTATCATCGTCTTAACGCTTGTGATGTCGATACAGCGATTCAGGCAAAACTTCCTTTCAAACGAAGGCTATCTGATGATGACGCTGCCGGTCAGTACCGACAGTCTAATCCTGAGCAAGCTTTTTGTGTCGGTGATCTGGATTCTCGCCAATATGCTTTCGCTGGTCGTCGCCGTCATGATTATGATTTCCTACGAATATACGTTCAGGGAAGCCCTGCAGATACTACAAAGACTGGGCAGCCTGATTGCCGAGAATCCCGGTTATTTCACCGCTTATACGCTGGAAATAATACTATTGATTATCCTCTGTCTGTCTTCCGGCATTCTGCTGCTCTACCTCTGTCTATCGCTGAGCATGCTGGTGAATAAGCGTCGCGGTTTATTCGCTTTCGCCGCGTTCTTTGTGATCTCAAGCGCGCTCCAGATAGCGGCTGCTTTTGCGAATTCCATCGCCGCCGCGTTGGGCGTCACAGGCTATCTCCGCAATCTCCGTCTAGAGCTGTGGAACCCGTATAGCATATCGCAGCTCTTCATCCTTATAAGCATAGCCGCGCAAGCTTTCGTGTGCCTGCTCTTCTATTTCAGCACCCGCTTTATGCTGAAAAACAAATTGAACCTGCAGTGACAGGTTCAACTTCGGCTATTATGGCATATTCGGCGCTTGGTCGGACGGCGGTACGGGACGCGGCGGGCGTGGCCCGTGGAATTGGTAGAAGCGGCACTCCAGGCGGCTATTGAAAAACTTTGTATTTTTCGTTGCTTTTCGGCCAAAAGCTTCCTCAAAACCGGGATGCGAAGTCATCACATAAAATGACCAGGTATCCAGCGGTGCAAAAACCTGCCCCATGACCCGGTAGAGCCGCGCGGCTTCCGCGGCGTCCCCCATCCGCTCGCCGTAGGGCGGATTGGTAATGATCGCGCCGTAT
>WRNN01000278.1 GCA_009776595.1 Clostridiales bacterium | reverse complement strand
CTAGTTTTCGATTTGCTGCTTGACAATGCTTTCCGCGCCATACCGGACGCGCAGCGCAGGTTTCTCAATTTTCCCCGTGGCGTTACGGGGTACCTGGTCAAAGATAAACCGGCGGGGGCGTTTATAGCGGGGAAGCTGTTCGCAAAACTGCCTGAGTTCTTCCTCGCTTAAGTTTGTATCCGGTTTGGCCTCGACGATCGCGACGGCGATCTCTCCCAGGCGCGTATCCGCCAGGCCTATGACGGCGGCGTCTTTGATTTTGTCGTGGCCGTGCAGGAAGTCTTCAATCTGCACGGGATAAATATTCTCGCCGCCGGTGATGATCACGTCTTTTTTTCTATCCACAAGAAAGATGAAACCTTCTTCGTCCTCGCGGGCCATATCACCGGTGAAGAGCCAGCCGTTCTTCAGCGTGGCTGCCGTTGCTTCCGGATCTTTGTAATAACAATTCATCACGCAGTCGCCTGATACGGCCAGCTCGCCGACTTCGCCCCGCTGTACATCCATGCCGAAATCGTCGACAATTTTTGTCCTCCAGCGATAGCCGGCTATGCCGATCGCACCGACTTTATGGATGTTTTCTACGCCGAGATGAACGGCGCCCGGTCCGCAGGACTCGGACAGCCCGTAATTGGTGTCATACTGGTGGTGAGGGAAATACTTCAGCCATCGGCGTATCATACTCGGCGGCACCGGCTGGGCGCCGATATGCATAAGCCGCCAGGCGGATAGATCGTAGTCTTCAAGACGGATCTCTCCGCTTTCGATGGCGTCAAGGATATCCTGTGCCCAAGGTACCAGCAGCCAGACGATGGTCACTTTCTCGGCTGCGGCGGCTTCGATGATCCACTTCGGCTTTGTGCCTCTGAGCAGTACGGCGCTGCCGCCGGTAAGCAGACTGCCGAACCAGTGCATTTTCGCGCCGGTGTGGTAAAGCGGCGGAATGCACAGAAATATGTCGTCAGGTGTTTGGCCGTGATGGTTTTGCTCCACCCTGCAGGAGGTGCTGAGGCTCCGGTGCGAATGCAGGATCGCTTTGGGAAACCCGGTTGTGCCGGAAGAAAAATAGATGGCGGCGTCTTCCTCATCTGACAAAGGAATGCCGGGGTCGCTTATTGGCTGGGTTTCCGCAAGCGCTTCATAGCTCTCCGCAAATCCGGGACAGTTTTCCCCGACGAATAACAGCGTATGGACTTTGGGAATATCCCCCAGGATGGTCTGTACGCGTTCGACAAATTCAGGGCCGATAACCAATGTGCAGACGTCGGCAAGGTCCAGCGTATAGCGGATTTCATCGGAGGAATACCGGAAATTTAAAGGAACCACAGTTCCGCCGGTTCTCAGCACACCGAAATAGATAGGCAGCCATTCGATGCAGTTCATGAGCAGGATGCCGACTTTATCCCCTTTTTTAATCCCGCGCCCCATCAGCAAATGGGCAAATTGATTGGCCTTTTCATCGAAGGCGCGCCAGGTCAGTTCTTTACGGTAGGGGTTGCCCCGGGCGGTTTCCACAAGTGCCAGCTCTTTCCAGGCCGGTTCCCGTTTTTCCTCTTCTTCCGGGTTGATTTCTGTCAGGCAGAGCTTATTCCCGTATTCTTTCGCATTGTTCGCCAATAAATCTGTAATAGGCATCTTCATAACTCCTGCATCGCGTTCGCGGGCCATTCGCAAAAAAACACTCACGCGGCTATTATATACTGAACCATTCCCGCATACAAGTGGAAATACAGTAAGACGTCGAGCGGCTTTTGGCAGCTTTTGGCATTCCCGGGGAAACCTGCAGCCGGCTATTTTCACAGTTTTTTCACAGTTTTGTCACAAATTAGACACATCTTTTTCATTAGAGATTGACAAATACCCGGCGCGATGGTAACCTTAGAAATGTTCAAACCTCAGTTTAATATTCAACAACATAGTACGCGCATTGCATACTTAAGCATGTAACACGATTACTGATTCTTTATTTTGTATTCTGTACTCATACGGAACCCTTCCGTTTCCAGATACTTTAGTTTCTTTAGTGCGACCGGAACATTCATGTATTGCGAGTTTTTTTATTTGCCATTTTGAGGAATAAAACCTGTAATGGATTGCCTAAAACGAAAACCTGAGCCTATCACGTTTTTCTGCAGTTCTTCACGTGCGAAAGTTAAATTGGATGTAATTGCGCTGGAGGAATTGCTTAAAAAGAAGGAAATAGGAGTTCATAGTATGGTATCGGGGGGTGGTATAAACAGGGGATCATCAGGTCAGTGACAGACCACAGGTTAAGCGCGTTCCTGTTAAAAGCATGCTGAAAAACGCCAAAACGCAGCAGATTTAGGACCTATTGGTTGTCGCAAGCAACTAATGCCAAGCGAAACGAAGATTCTTATCCATGCTGCGTATGGCGGCGGAGAAGCCCGGCTCCAGAAGAAATGAGGCGAAAATTTTTGATATGGAGGGATTAATGCATGAAGAAGAGTTTAGCTCTGCTACTCTCATTATTGATGGTATTTGCCGTTGTTGCGCCCGCTTTCGCGGCAACAAACACCTATCTGGTTACCTTCTATGCATTGGACGGCACCACCTTCGTCTGCTCGCAGATGGTTCCCGACGGCGGCTTAATTGACGGCGGCAATTGGGACCTCTACAATTCCTGGAGCAACGAAGGCGGCATGATGGCGACTAATTATAAGATGCAACCCGGCTGGGAAGCCGTCCCCTACACGTTGGAGGATTTGGACACCGGCGAATGGTTCAACTGGAAAGAGGTGCCCATCACGAAACCTACCAATGTGACGATTGCGGTAAATAAATTCTTCACCGTCAGCTTCTACGCTTTGGATGGCACAACCTTCGTCTGCTCGCAAGTTGTGCAAGGCGGCCGTTACATCAATGGCGGCGACACGGCCCTCTACTATTCCTGGAACAACGCGGACGCCCTGTATAACAACTATCAGCTGACAGACAACTTAAGGATAAGAACCGATTGGCTGAAGGATTTGGACACAGGCGAAGAGTTCAACTGGAAAGAGACGACGATAAACAGCGACCTGAATGTGACCATCGCGCTGGAGAATCAGTATAATCTGCCTCCGTCCCCCGTCACGCCGGTCGAGTTGGTTGTGGAACGGCCTACCCTGATTTGCCTGGGCTTTGAGTGGTATGTCGAAGGAGACGATAACGGCAACGCCACCGTGGCGGTCAGCTATCGCGAAGCGGGAACGCAAGACTGGCAGGAAGCCTTGCCGCTTCTCCGCATCAATCG
>WRNN01000277.1 GCA_009776595.1 Clostridiales bacterium | reverse complement strand
AAGCCGCCGGATTCCGCATGCGCTAATCCGGCGACCCCGTCATATGCCTTGGTGACCTCATACCCTTCATGGATAAGCTCCAACTCGACCATACGGGCCATTTTTTCTTCGTCTTCCACAAGGAGTATCCGTTCCGCCAATTGCGTCAGCCGCCTTTCCTCGCACCGGGTGGTCTGTTCATCTTAAAGTTGCAGGTTGATCCCATTCTCTCCGGCGTCATTCTCATCAAGGATGACCTCGCCTTCAACAGCCTCGTCTTCCTCGTCGCTCTCCGTATCCGCTTCCGCATCCTCCTGCGTCATGACCGAGCGCTTAATCGCCTCCGCCGTGCCGGCTGCCTGATCCATGAAAGTGTTGATCGTGTCTTTCCCAAAATCAGGTCCCTGGAAGCGATACCGGCAGTCGCAGAAAAGTCCGATGACCAGGAGCGGGATCGTTACCCAGAAGAAGAATACTGCCGCGATGATGAGCAAGGTCAGCGGCATATTGATGAGGGTATTGCCTTCCCGTAATATCACAAACTGGTTGGCGTTGGTTTTCCGGATCAGCGCGCAGAGCTTGCGCCATAAGCGCCCCATTTGCTGGCGGAAGACCCGGCCTTTTCGCGGCCTATTCTCATACGCGTTCGAATCCTGATAAGCGTACCGGTACGCATCTTCCCCTTTAGCCTCCCGCCCGTGATGCCCGTGTCCTCCGTGGACGCCGCCGGTTTGGGTATTGTAAGCTTGCATATGCGGCCCGCGGATTTTTCCCTGCTTTTCCAGATATATCACGGCATCCAGCATATCCCCGTCGCTGTTCTCCAGCGCAACCTTCGCATCTTCGTAGCTAACGTTCGCTCTCTCTTTCAGTTTTTCTACCTGTTCCAAAGTGATCATGTCCCATTCCCCTTTCTTTCCGGTTATTCACGCTAGATTATTTTCTGTAGCTCTATCATAGCGGATGAAGGTTTAGCCTCAATTGACCGGAAATTAAAAAGGCATTAAAACAAGCTGCAAATCGTGTTAAGCTATTCTATCATACTTCTGCTGTTTCGCTGCAAGGAAAAGTTATTGAAGCCAGGATTGCTTATCCCGGCATAACGATGTAAAATGTAGAGGAATTCTACTTTTATACTACTTTAATTCAACGAAAGGATCTCATTTATGCAGTATAGACCAGTCATGCTGATTATCATGGACGGCTGGGGGATCAGTCCGGATGAGCAAAAACAGTATGACGCTACCGCCATGGCCCCCACACCCGTGATCGACAGATTGAAAACACAGTATCCGAATACCACCCTATTCGCCAGCGGCGAGGATGTAGGCTTGCCGGAAGGTCAAATGGGAAACTCCGAGGTCGGCCACCTGAACATTGGCGCCGGCCGCGTTTTGTATCAGGAGTTGACCAGGATTAACCGGGCGATACGGGACGGTAGTTTTTATGAAAACTCCGCACTTAAGGAAGCTTGCCGGAAAGCAAAGGATGAAGGCAAGCCGCTTCATCTGATCGGGCTTGTCTCTGACGGCGGCGTCCACAGCGATATGCCCCATATATACGCAATATTGCAAATGGCCAAAAACTACGGCCTGTCCCGGGTTTATGTACATGCTTTGCTGGACGGCAGGGATACGCCGCCCAAAAGCGGCTTGGGCTATATCCTCGATCTGGAGGAAAAGATGAAAGAAATCGGCACGGGGCAGATCGCTACCGTAGCCGGCCGTTATTATACCATGGACAGAGACAAGCGCTGGGAGCGGGTGGAAAAAGGCTATACCGCCCTGGTTTCCTCCGGCGTCGAAAAGGCAGTTTCCGCCGCGGAAGCTGTGGAGATGGCTTATGCCCGCGGGGAAACCGATGAGTTTGTCGTCCCTACCAGTATATGCGACGGCAATGGAACCCCGCTGGCGGTGATTCGGGACGGCGACCCGTTAATCATGTTTAACTTCCGTACAGACCGGCTGCGGGAACTGTGCCATGTATTCACCGACGAGGACTTTCCGCATTTTAAGCGGGCGGAGAACTGCAGGCCCTGGATCGTGTCCATGACCCAGTATGAAGCCGGTTTGCCGCTGCGCGTGGCTTATCCTCCCGAGGATCTGAACCAGACTCTGGGTTATTTGGTCGCGGAACGCGGTCTCCGGCAGCTCCGGATCGCGGAAACAGAAAAATACGCCCATGTAACCTTTTTCTTCAACGGCGGCAAGGAAGCCGCCGAATCCGGCGAAGACAGGATTCTTGTCGCTTCGCCGAAAGTAGCTACCTATGACCTGCAGCCGGAGATGAGCGCGCCGGAAGTGAGCGAAAAGGTGATCGACGCGATCCGTCAAGGCCAATATGACCTGATCATACTCAATTACGCCAACCCGGACATGGTAGGCCATACCGGCGTCATGGAAGCGGCCATCAAAGCTTGCGAAACCGTGGACGCGAATGTGGGTAGAAATATCGAGGCCGTATTGGAGGCCGGCGGCGCCGTGATCCTAACCGCTGATCACGGTAATGCCGAATGCATGTGGGATGTGCAGGCGAACGAAGCATTCACTGCGCACACCTGTAATCCCGTCCCCTGTTTTCTTATCGGCAAAGGTTTGGAAAGCGCGGCGCTTCGGGAAGGCGGTCGCCTGGCGGATCTGGCGCCAACCCTACTGGAGCTCATGGGCCTTCCCCAACCCGGGGAAATGACCGGAACCAGCCTGATCAAACATGGATAATTCGTAAGGGAATGGGGCAGCGCCCCATATAAAATGAATATAATGATACCTGTAGAGAAAGGAAGAATAAAATGACAATTATTGCAGATGTATACGCGAGAGAGATCCTGGATTCCCGGGGGAATCCTACTGTTGAAGCTGACGTCGTCCTGGAGGACGGCACACTGGGAAGGGCCGCCGTGCCTTCCGGCGCCTCCACAGGCGCTCACGAAGCTGTCGAACTGAGGGACGGCGATAAAAACCGCTATCTTGGCAAAGGCGTCCTGGACGCGGTAACCAATGTGAATACCATCATCGCCCCGGCGCTCATCGGCATGGACGCCTCCGAGCAGGCCGCCATCGACAGGCTGCTGCTGGACCTGGACGGAACGCCCAACAAATCCAAGCTGGGCGCCAACGCTATGCTGGCTGTCTCCCTGGCAGCGGCGAAAGCCGCCGCGGAATTCTTCGATTTGCCCTTATACCGCTATCTGGGCGGCACAAACGGCAAGCGTCTGCCAGTACCTATGATGAACATACTCAACGGCGGCGCCCACGCGGATAATAATGTGGATATCCAGGAATTCATGGTCATGCCCACCGGGGCGTCCAGCTT
>WRNN01000276.1 GCA_009776595.1 Clostridiales bacterium | reverse complement strand
AAACAGATTGCGGTGTTTGAATTCGGACGGGGATTTATACATATACCATAAACGCAAATTGCCGCGCGCCCCGTCAAAAAAGGGCTCATCGTACAAGTAATAACGCGGTTCCCAAACCCAGGGCGGGACATCCAAATGATAATCGTTCGCCAGCTTATGCACAGCGGCGGCCATGAAAGCCAGATGCTCCCGCTTGCTGTTCAGCGCCGGGCCATGCGGGGCATCTGCGATCATCCGCTGCCGGGCGCCGGTGTCCACGCGATAAAACTCGTCTAAAAAGTCGCCGAGCAGCAAATAAAAGTCACTCCCGGCGGCTGCTTGTTCCAGCATTGTCTGGACGGTTTCCATGCGTGTTCACCTCGCTCTGTATGGGGCGGTTTGCTGACGAATTCCTTTCAGCACACTATCAGTATGCGTCAAAACCTATTATAAATCAACGACAGCCGACATGCCGTCCGTCCTATCCCTAAACGCCGCGTCAAAGACGGTGTGATATGATATGATTAAAGCGAGGTGATGTATGGTGAAGTATGCAAAACTAAAGGAATACGAACTCGCGCGTATAGTACTAGGGGTAGGGCTATACGGATCGTCCGTACCGTTTCAGGAGAGTGAGCGAATTCTGTACTCATATTTGGACAAAGGCGGTAATGTCGTCGACACCGGCAATGTTTACGCGAACTGGATCGATCCCTTCAATCGGAGCGCGTCCGAGAAGCTGTTGGGCAAACTCTTCAAGGCTGATCCCGGATTGCGGGGAAAACTCATCCTATGTACCAAGGGGGCGCATTATGAATTTGGCGATCCCGCGCATACGTCGCGTGTCAATGAAGGGTGCATCGCCTACGATGTGGACGACAGTTTGAAGAATATGGGGATAGGGCAGATTGATCTTTACTGGCTTCACCGCGACAATCCGACTTATCCGATTCCCTTTATCATGGACGCGCTGTTCGCCGCGCAGGATGCGGGGAAAATCGTGCATTACGGCGCGTCTAACTGGTCGGCCAGGCGTATTATGGAAGCCAACCAATACGCGAAGTCATGCGGGCGGGAAGGCTTCTTCGGCAGTCAGATCATGTTTTCTTACGCTTTGCCTATCGACGTAGGCGACCGCACGACCATGTATTTCGATGAGGCAATAGAGGGAAAGGCTTATCTAAGAGAAGGACTGGCCCTTTTCTGCTATACGAGCCAGGCGAAGGGATACATCACAAAGGTTTTATCCGGCGCGGATTTGCAGGCAAGTATTGCTCATGACTATGAATGCGCGACAAACCGCGAACGCACTGAACGGGCTCGGATTGTCGCAGAACAGATCGGCGGCGGTTACAATGCGGAACAAGTCGGCCTCGCATTCCTCCTTCAGCTCCCCTATAATGTCTTCACCGTTGTCGGTTGTCGCAATGTGGAGCAGTTGCTGGACAGCATAGGTTCTTGCGATATCAATCTGACTCCTGAGCAGACCGAGTACCTGATGAAAGACAGGATATCCGCGCCCTTTGTCCCGCAAATCGGGCACTGAAGAAATAAAAGATACCTAAAAATATATGATTGTTTCGCTACACATTGTTTTGGCGTCGATTTCATTAGCAGTGCTGCTTCTTGCCGCCTATATGCGAGGATCTAAAAGATCCTTGTACATGATTTACTCGTTTTTGGCCATATTGCTGTTCAACCTGGGCTTTCTTGTCGAGATTTCCGCTCCGGTCATGGAGGTTTCCATTATCGGCAAGCAAATAAAATACCTCGGCCTTCCATTTATATCCCCTTTTGTGCTGTTGTTCATACTTGACTATTACGGTTACAGGGTTACCACGGCAAAGGCGGCTGCTTTGTTTGTCGTTCCCGTTCTGCACAGCCTTATCGCGATCACCTTTCCATGGAACGGCCTGTTTTATTTAAGTACAGCCTGGATAACCGACATCTCCACGCCGTATTTAAAAACCGAAAAGTCAATTATTTATTACATCGGGTTTTTCTACTCCTATCTTGTGACAATGAGCATCCTTGTGATCGCGCTTTTTAGCAGTCGGGGGAAAGACTATGCCACCAGGAAGCAATCCAACCTTATCATTGCGTCCGCCGCAATACCCGGAATGGGAAACGCGATCAACGTATTGGCGCCGTTGAATTTACCATTCGATCCTACCGCTTTGCTGTTGACGACAGGCTGCACGCTGCTGGCTTATTCATTTCTTCGGCTGAATCTTTTTCAAATCGCGCCTATCGCGAGGGAACAGATCATTGAAAATATCCGGGATGCTTTTGTCCTTGTAGATCGCCATAAATGCTTTATCGACGCAAATGCCGCCGCGAAAAAACTCTTTCCGCAACTCGCCCATGCGATGATTGGAATCCCGATAGATGATATTGGCGATCTCCCGTTCCCCGACGGGCAGGACAACATGAATAACAGGTCGTTTGAGATAACGGATGAATCCGGCGCGCTTCGTTATTATACTATTTCGAAAACGATTATTTATCGCCAACACGAATTCATTTGTAACTGCCTGATGATTTACGACGTCACCGAGTCGAAAAAACTGCTCGACCATGTCAGCAATCTTGCGGAACGCGATACGCTAACCGGTTTGATAAACCGCGGGACTTTATTTAGCAGGGGAGAGCGGTTGTTTCAGGAAATCGCTTCAGCGGGAGGCGACATGTCCGCATTGATGATCGATGTGGATCATTTTAAAAAAATCAACGATACCTACGGTCATCAGATCGGCGACGAGGTGCTGACAATAATCGCTCAAAAATTGTACGGACGCTTCCGAAGCACGGATATCTTCGCCCGGTACGGAGGCGAGGAATTTTGCGCTCTTCTGCCCGGGACAGACGAAATCAGCGCCATACAAATAGCCCACGAACTGTGTAAAATCACCGAATGTATCGATTGGGAAGAAAACAAGCTGCCTGTCCTGGGTATCACCATCAGCATAGGTATAGCGGCGTATGTCGCTGAATATCACGATACGCTTGACACGCTCATAGGTTGCGCCGATACCGCTCTTTATGCCGCCAAAGACGCCGGACGCAATACTATCTGCAATCATAACAGGATAATTCACATGGGCCAGCTCAGATTGTTTGGATGAAAACGTCAGTCAGACGCCAGGCGCTGCAACGCCTGGCGCCATCTGCGTGAATTACCTGGCTCCGCCGTTTACATCAAGAAAATCTAAAGTTTACATGCACCTCGGTACGAACCGGGACCGGCGCTCCATCAACCATTGTAGGGCTATAACGCCATTGTCTGACTGCATCAATGGCGGATAATATCAGCAA
>WRNN01000275.1 GCA_009776595.1 Clostridiales bacterium | reverse complement strand
TCAAAGCGCTATCCGAAGGCAAGCGCCATTTCTCCGCCATCGCCGTAGTTGGCGGCATGCGGGAATGCAAAGAGGACGAAATGGATTATGTTTACCCCTGCGGCGTCTGCAGGCAGGTCATGGCGGAGTTCTGCGGAGAGGATTTCGTGATCCTCGCGGCAAAAAGCCCTGACGATTATCGGATACACCACTTGAAGGAATTGCTGCCCGAAGCTTTCGGGCTTCGAGAGGGAGAAGCAAAACCATGAGAATGCATGAAATNATCATCGAGAAAAGGGATGGCAAAGAGCTNAGCCGGGAGCAGATCGACTGGGTGATCCGGGGCTGTACAGACGGAAGCATCCCGGACTACCAGCTTTCCGCCTGGCTGATGACCATTTACTTCAGCGGTATGACCAGAAAGGAAATGTTCGCGCTCACCGACGCCATGGCTAAATCCGGTGAAACGATAGACCTTTCCTCTATCCCCGGCGTCAAAGTCGATAAGCACAGCACCGGCGGCGTCGGCGATAAAACCACTTTGATCACAGGCCCGATCGTCGCGGCCTGCGGCGTACCGGTTGCGAAAATGTCCGGCAGGGGCCTCGGCCATACCGGCGGCACGGTAGACAAGCTGGAATCCATCCCCGGCTTCCGTACAGAACTCTCCAGGGATACCTTTCTTCGTATCGTCAGCGAAACCGGTATCTCCGTCATCGGCCAATCCGAAAACATCGCCGCGGCGGACAAGAAACTCTACGCCCTCCGCGATGTAACCGGCGCCATCGACAGCATCCCGCTTATCGCTTCCTCGGTCATGAGCAAAAAGATTGCCGCCGGCGCGGACGCGATCCTGCTGGATGTGAAAACCGGGCGAGGCGCCTTTATGGATTCGCTTGACCGCTCGTTACGTCTGGCTAGGGTCATGGTATCCATCGGCGAAAATGCCGGGCGGAGAACCATCGCCCTGGTTACCGACATGGACGAACCTCTCGGTTTCGCGATAGGGAATTCCCTCGAAGTCATCGAAGCGATCGAAACGCTGCAAGGCCGCGGGCCTGCGGACCTGCGGAAAGTATGCGTGGAATTGGCCGCCAATATGCTGCTGCTGGCAGAAAAAGCCGAGGAACTCGCCGATTGCCGCGTCCTGGCGGAGAAAGCGCTGCAAGACGGCAGCGCCTTCGAGCGCTTCAAGCTTATGACGGCTGCCCAGGGCGGCGATGTACGCTATCTGGACGATCCGGGCCTTTTCCCGAAAGCGCCCCTTGTTCTGCCCGTTGCCGCCGTGAAATCCGGTTTTGTCGAGGCCGTCGACGCCCTGGCTGTCGGAAACGCCTCCCTCCTTTTGGGCGCGGGCCGCCTGCGGAAAGAAGACGGGGTGGATCACCGGGCCGGGTTGATCTTGAAGAAGAAAATCGGGGACTGGGTGGATACGGGAGAAGTCCTGGCGGAGCTGCATACCGACGCCGAAGATAAAGGCTTGGAAGCGACGCGTCTTATCGCCGGCGCCTTTGAGATTGGTGAAAAGATACCGGCTATGCCGAAACTGATTCACGCGCGCGTCACCGCCGAAAGCAGCGCCACTTACGATTGAGCGGAAGGAGAACTGGTATGCGAGTTCTGATTATAAGCGTTACCGCCGGTTACGGCCATTACGCCACGGCGAAAGCCCTGGAGGACGAACTGACAGCCAGGGGGAACGAAGTCGTTGTTGAGGATTTACTGAAATATGCCAGCCCGCTTCTGTTTGAAATCGTCGATCACGGATACCTGTTCTATACATCGCGTCTGCCCAGGAATTACCGCTATACCTACACTTCCTTTGAGAATCACGCCGCCTTGCGCAAAGTCGCCTCCGCTATCGCGCGAAATATTTACGGAAAGAATAAGTATCAACGCTATTTTGCCGGTTATATGCCGGACTTCATCCTATGCACGCATCCCTTCCCCGCCATTGTACTGAACGATTTAAAAAAGCGAGGAAAACTGGATATCCCGGTCATCGGCATCGTTACCGACTACTGCATTCAACCCTTTTGGGAAGAACTCGTCCATATTGAAAACATTATCATTGCCAGCCGGTTATTGAGCTATGCGGCGATAAAGAAAGGCATCGCCGGGCAAAAACTTCTGCCCCTCGGCATCCCCGTCCAGCCAAAGTACCTGAACAGCCAAAGCCAGGCTGAAGCGCGGGAAGAGCTCGGNCTCGATCCCGATAAATTGACGCTTCTNATGATGAGCGGCAGCATGGGCTACGGCAATATGTCTTTTCTTGTCCGGCAGATCCTGGATCTCGGCTTTGATATGCAGATCGTCTGTATATGCGGTACAAATGAGCTATTGTACCAAAAACTGTCCGCCTTTCAAAATATAGGGAATGTGCATATCCATCGCTTTGTGGATAATGTGAATACCTTTATGGACGCGGCAGACTGCCTGGTCACGAAGGCGGGCGGGCTGACCGTTACGGAAGCCCTGGCAAAATGCCTTCCGATGATCNTNGTCAACCCCATTCCGGGGCATGAGGAGCGGAATGTGGAGTTTCTTGTCAACAACGGCGCCGCGGTAAAGGTAAGCAAGACCTTCTCTGTCGCCGAATCGATCTTCTACCTGTTCTCCAACCCCGCACGTCTCGCTAACATGAAAGAAGCCATCCGCCTCATCGCTTGTCCGACCGCCACGAAGGACATCTGTGATTATGTCGAAAGTTTATCCGCCCATTAGCTTTCCCTATACCGGCGCAGCCATACACAAAACGGACCGTCATCCGGTCCGCTTTGTGCTAATGAAAGGAGGGGTATCATAAAGGGGGGTTGCTGCCAGTATTCTGAGGTTCTGTTCTCTTGCTTGTGTTGGTTGGTTGGTTTCATTTCTGATTCTATGTTCATTATACACGTCAATTGTCACACTTTGGTTACACTTTTAAAGATAAACGCTTTTTATTTAATTTTATTGACACCACTAAAATAAAAAAAACACCATTCCTGTGACCGGCGTTTCTAAACTCCGGATTCTTTTTTTTCACAGCCCCGACTCGTTCCGGTNCCCGCGACTTCTGTCGCGGAACNGGTTTACTTATATGTTTGATAGAGTAAATACGCGGGTTATAGCCTTCTCCTCTCATATTCCTGCCTGCGGGCATAGGAGGGCAGGAGCATGGGCGAAATCGTCTGGGTCTCTACTTCCGCGTCTTTCAGCGCATTTTCGTAATTTTCCACATGGGTTAAGGCCAGTTTTCCGACGCTGACGGAGGGGTATTTTTCCGCGGCGCTTTGGCCGGCGATTCTGCCAAAGACAATGATATCCAATAATGAATTGCCCATC
>WRNN01000274.1 GCA_009776595.1 Clostridiales bacterium | reverse complement strand
ATGACGTCAAAGCTGACAGTCGCGCCGTCCCTTTGTATGCGCATAATGTCCCCTCCTTAAAACAGCGCGTATTCGCTGTTTCTGCGTTTGATGATGTAATTCGTTCCCATGATGATGATAAAGCCGAATACGGACTGGTAGAGGCCTGCCGCGGCGCCCATCCCCATGCTCATGACCTGCGAGGTGGTTATGCGGTAGACGAAGGTGTCGATGATATCCGTCGTGCCGAATAAAACGCCGTTGTTGCCGACAAGCTGGAAGAAAAGCTCGAACTGGCCCCGCATGATCCCGCCTAAAGAATAGAGAAGCAGGATGATAAAGGTGGGCTTCAGCAGAGGCAGCGTGATATAGCGGATCTGCTGCCAGACACTGGCGCCGTCCACCCTGGCCGCCTCATACAGTTCTTCGCTGATCCCCATAATCGTAGCCAGGTACACCACCATCCCGTAGCCCAGGTTTTTCCATATATAAAATATCGTAATGATAAGCGGCCAGTAGGCAGGTGTATTATAAAAATCCAGCTGCGCGTTAAACATCGTATTGATCAGCCCGTGATTATACTCAAACAGATTGTAAGTGAATACTTTCAATATGACGAAAGAGACGAAATACGGCATGAAGATCATCGTCTGGGAAATTTTCCTGAACCGCTTGTTAACCACCCAGCTGATCATGATGGCGAAGGCAATCTGCAGCACATTGCCGAGGAGGATGAAGACGATGTTATACAAAATCGTGTTGCGGGTGAGCTTGAACAGTTCCGCCTGCGCAAGATATTCGAAATTCTTCAGCCCCACAAACGGGCTGGCAAACAGGCCGTCCCGGAAGTTAAACTGCGTGAAGGCAAAATAAGTACCCACCATTGGCAGGTAGTTGTTGATCATAAAGTAGACAAAACAGGGGATCAGGAAGAGAAACAGAATCCAGTTGCGGCGAAATTCCTCCAAGAAGCCGTGTTCGTGGTTCAACACACGCTCGCGGCGCTCGAGCAGCATCGCGGCCGTATACCCCGCCACCGATACAAGCATGACGAGGAAGGGCGCCGGCGTCGCGGCAAAACCGTTCAGCTTGCTGAAAGCGTTAGCGAAGGAAAGAAACACCAACATCCCGGTCGCCGAAAGAAAGCTGAGCAGCGACGCTCCTTTTGCGAGGGTGTAGTAGCCGAGCAAGCCTTTGGCGCCGTAGTGCCCCGCGAGGACGCGAGCCAGGCCGATGGCGTGCAGCACCGCCGCGCCGACGACTGCCAGTAACAAAATCATAGCCGGCAGGCCAAGCGCGCCTTGCACGGTGATTTGCACATAGCCCAGGAAATTCAGTAGGGAATAGCCGCCGCGCACTCCCTCCGCCGCGCTTTCGGCGCTCAGCCCCACGATAGATATCCATGGGACAAAGGGCAGCGTCAGGATAATCGTAAGAAGCGATGCCGCCGCCGTCGCCAGTAAGCCTTGTTTCCGACCCGCGCGTTCCTCTTCCAGGACCTTCACATAGGGTATAGCCCGACTTATCATTGCGCACCTCCGACCCTCACAAACACGATGACAAACGCCCGGTTGGCAGATAGAGAAATCATCCGGTTTCGCTCGCGGATTAGCGTCCCGAACACCTGCGTCCGGCGCTTCCCTATAGCTTCTCTGTAGTTTCAGTCAAAGTATTGCATAGTATTTTTTCGATGTCAAGAAATATGCGCGAACCTACTTAAGGGCGAATCTCGCGCCTTTCAAGCCTTGTTTACCCGCAAATCTTGCCCGCGGGCCGAGTTCCGCTTCGATTTCCTTAAAGCGGTTGCCTGCTTCGCCTACGCCGGATTCGCGTACAGAGCCGCATTTCAGCCCGACGCTGTAATCACAAATGTCGATACCCTCGCCCCTGGAGGAACAAGGCATGACGCCGTAGCCATTCTCGTAGGCAAGGCTTACCATATCGAAGGCTTCGGTGATGGTGCCGATCTGATTGACCTTCAAGAGAACTGTGTTTGCGGCGCCGGCTTTAATCCCTTCCAGTACGCGGGCGGGGTTGGTGGTAAATAAGTCGTCGCCGACCACCTGGATGTCTACCGCTGCCGTAAACCTGGCGGCGGATGCATAATCGTCTTCGGATAGCGGATCTTCTATGACCACAAAAGGCCATTTCTTCGGCATATCCACCAGATACGCAAACATTTCCTCTGTCGTTCTTTGGTTGAAATCAAATAAGCCTTCGTACCTCTGCGTCTCATAGTTGAAATAACAATCTGCCGCGATATCGCCCTGCAAACCGATGCGGTCCTGATAGCCGTTCTTGTTGATGGTGTCGGTCACCAGGTCGAATATCTCGGCGTCGCTTTTCACCAGGCCGGCCGGAAGTATGGGCCCGACGGGCGATACGAAGGCGCTGCCGAATTTCTCTGTCAGCCTCTGCTGCCAGCTGCGGGATAAACGCCAAAGGGCGTAGCTCGCTTCGGAGAAGGTATCGAAACCATAAGCCACGAAGGAAAAAGACGGCTTCCCATGCGCCCTTTTTAACTTGTCGCCATAGCGGTCGGATCCGCCGCACCATCCTGTGCCGGGTACGGGGAGCGTATAGGCGGAGGCGCCGCCGATATGCTGATAAAGGGGGATGCCAAGGGCCGAGGCGCCGGCCTTCAGCACAGCGGCGGAAACCGCTCCGGTGGCGTTGCCGCCCAGGACGTCTTTCCCGATACCCAGCATGACCGCGTCAACATCCAGCTGCCTGGCGGCGTCCATGCCCATGATCGCCGGCGCGATTTGATTATGGACGGCGTCAACGGCGCGCATGACGCCTTTGCCGTTCCATTTTTCTCCGCCGTCATAAACAAAGGGAATTTCATGGGTGCCGACCGACGCCCCGGCAACGCAGACCGCTCTGCCAAATCCGCCGTTCTTCGTTTTGACGGTAGCCTCCACAGCCGGCGTTCCTCTCGCTTCCACTTCGCGGGCTTTCACGGATACAATAGCAGTTGATTTCATAATCTCCCTCCCGTTATTCAATTTGTATAAGATGATTTGTTGTATAAGATAGTTTGACGCGGACTCAGGGCAGCGGCTCCCGGGCGCTAAAGACAACCGGGATCCCGCTCATTTTCTGCTCCCGCATCGCATGTATCGTTTTGTCAATGGAGAAGACAGCGTCCACGGCCGGCCAGATAAACAGCAGGTTCAGCAGCCAGGACAAGCTGAAGCCCGCTAACAGCAAAAACGGCGCCCAAGCCAGCGACAGCGGGAAAAATAAAGCCGTTACTACCCAGATGGCATTCCCCAGCGACATGCCGCAAAAACTTTTCGCTACGTACTTTATCGCGATAAGGATGCTGTTTTTAATAATAGGCGCAT
>WRNN01000273.1 GCA_009776595.1 Clostridiales bacterium | reverse complement strand
CGTATCGTCTTCTATATTGGAATAGTATTGGTGTAAGGATACATAGTCGGCAACGTCATAGTTTTGGCTAAGGGTTTCCGCTTCCCAGGACGCAAAAGTCGGCATACGCATGTTGGAGCTGCCGCAGGAAACGAGCTCTATGTCAGGATACATGGCTTTCATAGCGGCGCCTGTCTCCATGGAAAGCCGTCCGTATTCATATGCCGTTTTATGCCCCGTCTGCCAAGGCCCGTCCATTTCGTTCCCAAGGCACCATAGCTTGATATTATGCGGCTCTTTTGCACCATGGCTGATGCGCAGGTCGCTCAGGTAACTGCCTGAGGGATGGTTGCAGTATTCGAGGAGGTCGAGCGCTGCCTCTATGCCGCGAGTACCAAGATTGACAGCCATCATGGGTTCAGTGTCCACTTTCCTGCACCACTTGACAAACTCATTCACGCCGAAAGCATTATGTTCCGTGGTGCGCCAGGCGATATCCAGGCGCTTGGGGCGTTGGTCCAACGGGCCTATGCCGTCCTCCCACCGGTAAGCGGAAACGAAATTGCCGCCCGGGTAGCGAATGATGGGCACGCCAAGCTCGCGGACAAGGGCGGCGACATCCTCGCGGAAGCCATCCTGATCGGCCGTCTGGTGTCCGGGTTCGAATAGGCCTCCATAGATGCCTCTGCCTAAGTGTTCCACGAAAGAGCCGTAGAGGCGCTTATCCACTTCCCCAATGCGGAATTCCTTTTCAAAAGTGACCCTTGCTTTTAAATCACCCATTGGACGCCTCCCTGATTTTATTCTAAAAGATGTAGAGGAATGTATCATTTGATCATACACTTCCGGCATCAAGAATTCTTGAGATAGTGTCTTTAGTATATACCATAACAGAATGAATAGTGAGCAGCAATTTTCTACCCATCTCTGAGCAAGTATGATCTTGCTCTTTTATTTTGATATTCAAATTAATGGTAAAGTACTTGACAGGAACAAGATAATGCGATAGAGTGGACATAAAATACTGCATATTGAAAGGCAATCGCTATGCCGCAAGATTTGTCGCAAGACAAGGTGGTCAAGTTTTTTTCAGAAACTGTCCATACTATTTTGAAGTTCGAAACAAGTGAAACCTGGGGAAGGCCGGAGGACATTTCCTTAAACGAAATGCATGTCATCGAAGCCGTTGCAAGGGCCGCTAAAGACAATATGCCTGCCCGCGCCACGGAGATCGCGGCTTATTTGCACATCACGCCGGGTACCTTCACCTATGCCGCGGACGTCCTGGAGAAGAAAGGCTACATCACCCGATCCCGCGACCTCCGCGATCTGCGCAGCGTCCGTGTAACGCTGACGGACAAAGGCGTCCGGGCAAGAGAGAAACACAGGGATTTTCATGTCGATGCGGTACGGGAATTGCTGGGCGGACTAAGCGACGGCGACGCGCAGACCCTTACCGGCGCTGCGGAAATCCTGCAAGCCTTTTATGCAAAGAAGGAAGCGGCGTTTAGCAGGGGTATGCGCAGAAACAACAAGGTAAAAATCTATGCGGACAGCACCTGCGATATTGCACCGGAAGCCGCGGAAAAGCTGGATATTCGCCTCATTCCCATGAGCATCAACATTGATGACATGACCTATCGTCAAAATGTGGACTTATCCGCCGCTGATTTTTATAAAAAGCTGTCAGAATCCAAAACGCCGCCGACGACCTTCCAGTTGACCCCCTATGACCTGGAACAGATATACAAGGACGCCACCGCCGACGGCAGCGAGGTGGTGACCATTCATCTTTCCTCCGCGATAAGCGGCACCTACCAGTCCGCTACCCTTGCCGCCCGCGAGGTCTCCGGCGTATATCCTGTAGATTCGCAGAACGTGACGGCAGGCATGGCCTTATTGACGTTGACCGCGGCAGCGCTTCGTGACGAAGGGGAAAGCGCCAAATCCATTGCGGAAAAGCTGAAGGAACTCAGTGATCGAGTGTTTCTCCTTGCCTACATGCCCACGCTCAAGTATCTGGTGCGGGGCGGCCGGATTTCCTCCTCTGCGGGGCTGGTGGGCAGCGCATTGAACGTCTATCCGATTATTAGCATAAAAGACGGCATTATCAAGAATATCGGAAAGGCCAGAGGGAAAAACAGGACGCATCAGGAAATGTTGAAAATACTGGATTCCCACGGCATAGACAAGCGATATGGCGTTGTATTCGCCCATGCAACGGCAGCGGAGAATCTGGAGGCGTTCAAATCCCATCTGAAAGGCCGCATCGAAGGCTGTGCATCCATGGATTGCGAAATCGGCGCGGTGATCGGCGCCCATTCGGGGCCGGGCGCGGTAGGCATTGCGTTTATCGCCAAAACCGCATAGCCTGAATGCGCCATTCATGTCCAGACGCCGTTTCACTTGGGTTGCAGCTGACGAATGCCTAGCCTTTTATCCCGGATTCCCGATAGGGATTGCAGCGGAAATTCGAGGTATGGGGATAAGTATAGATTGAGAAGAGGAGTAAAGAAACATGAAAAAACAGACAATCACAGCAGGTAAAACAGGCAAAAGGTTTCTCGCGGGATTTCTGTCCGTCTTGCTGACGCTGACCCTGATCAGCGCCATGGCGCTTCCCGCAGTGGCGGCAGATACGGCGCCTTACGCGCAAAGCCAGCCAAAGACTATGGTTATCCTCGGGGACTCCATCGCCGCCGGGTATAGCGCGCCTACAGGGCAGGGCTATGGCCCGCTGGTGGCTGAGGCTTGGAATATGACCCTGATCAACCGCGCGGTGGGCGGATGGCGAACGGAACACGTGATCAATCAGCTGCAAACAGACGAGGTAACTCGTGACGCGATACGAAATGCCGATGTGATCCAAATCGCTATCGGCGGCAACGATTTGCAGCAAGCAGGCTATATCGGCCCGGCGATAGACGCCGTGGTCCGTGGCGATTTATCCGTCTGGAACCAGCACTGCGAAAATATTGCTGCCCGATTTGCGCAAATCGTGGATCTCGTCCGCGCCTTGAATCCCCGCGCCCCGTTTTTTGTGTTCAACAGTTATTCCCCCGATTATAAGCGCCTCGGCAATACGCCAATCAATCTGGGCGGTACGGAAGTGGTCACCGGCACTATGCTTTACGCTATTGCGCAGGATTACGCCATCCCGCGTTTCAACTCGACTTATGTCGCCTATCTGGAGAAGCACCCGGGCGCCTTCACTCTCGTGGACATTTATGACGCCTTCCCGAATAATGAAACGCTCTACTTCGGCGTCGGAACAGATGTGATCCATCCGTCGGCAGCCGGACATGCCAAGCTGGCCGAGCGCCTGAACGCGGCAATCGGCGCATACAACACCGCAAGTAAGGT
>WRNN01000272.1 GCA_009776595.1 Clostridiales bacterium | reverse complement strand
TCCGGCTTCACCGCGTTCACCTGCGGCAGGTTATAGCCATAGATCGTCCGGGAACTGAATAGCAAGAGGACGAGTACCAGCAGGAAGAAAGCGCCGACGGTTTTTATATTAAGTACAGATTTCATAACTTATTTCACTCCAGATAGTTCAATGCCTTTTTCCAGATCCTCCTGCCCCAGGAGCAAAAGCCAGAGCGGCAGGAACATGTATACGCAAGAAGCGGCAAATACCAGGCCGATCCGCCCCTCGGCGATCCGGGACAAATACACGGAAAGGGGTTCCCGGTCGTAACTGTCGATGAAAATGACCGCTTGCTCTACCAGGTTCCAATATTCGATGAAGACCAGCATCAAAAGGGCGGCGATGGAGGATTTCAACTGGGGGACGACAACACGGAGGAAGATTTGCCAATTGCCTGCGCCGTCGATCCTGGCNGCTTCCAGATACGCCGGCGGTATAACCTTCATGCTTTGACGCATCAGGAACACNCCGAAGGGCGAAAAGACGCCCGGCAGGATGATCGCCAGATAAGAGGCCTTGATCCCCAGTAAATCCGCNACGATATAGTTGGGNACCAGTACCGCCTGCAGCGGCATCAGCATGACCACGATGAATACCATGAACANCGCTTCTTTGTAGCGCCATTGCCAGATAGTAAATCCATAGGCGGTCAGCATGGAGAACAGGAGATTGCCGGCGATGANNGGCAGTGTGATTTTTAATGAATTGGTCAGTAAGAGTAAAAAAGACGGCTGATTCAGTAAGACCTCGTTATACTGCCCGAAGCTGATCTGCTCCGGGATCAGATGGATCTGACGGAATTTCACAACCAGCAGGTCCATCAGGTCAAATAGGCTCAGCTTTGTGCCGTACTGCAGGAGGATCTCCGATTCCGTCATCAGCGAATTGCTNAAGGTGACGAGCAGGGGAAACAAAAAGACCAGACCGGAGGCAAACAGGACAGCCGGGATCAGGTATCCGGTGTATAANCGCCTCTTCTCATGGCGGATCACGCGGAGGCCCTCCTTTCCAGCTTCAGCAACGTTTGGGTGAACAGCGCGATCAGGGCGACCAGGACGGTGGTGGCGGTGGTCAGGCGCGGGTAGTTCAGGGAGCTGAACATATTATTCATAAAGTGCTGCAGCGTATAGATGCTCTCATGGGGATAGCTGCCGGTGATCAGAAAGATTTCTTTAAATACCTTGAAGGAATTGATGAAGGACATGATACAGGTCAGGATGCCGGTTGAGGTCAGATGGGGCANGGTCACATAGCGGAAGGTCTGCCAGGGGCTCGCGCCGTCGATCGCGGCAGCTTCGTAGTATTCTTGCGGGATATTGCCCAGGCCGGCCAAAAAGAGAACCATATTGTAGCCCATGTTCTTCCATAGAAAGATGAAGATCATGACCGGAAAGGCCATGCCGGAATCCAGCCAGTTGACGCCGGGCAGGCCGAGGCTGTACAGCCAGCCGTTTATCGCGCCGTCATAAGCGAACACCGCTTTCCAAAAGAAAGAAGTGGAGCCGGACGGGATAACAAGAGGAATGAGAAAGAGCAGGGAGAACAGCTTTCTGCGCGAGGGGAGGCGACGGATCAATAGAGCCGTGCCAAGAGACAAAGCCATATTCAAAGGGACAGAAACGACGATAAATTTCAGCGTGTTCATTAAGCCCAGAAGATAAGCCTTATTGGTAAACAGGCTAATGAAATTGCGGAAACCGACGAAGGAACCGTCAACCGGTTTGTCAAGGAAAGCGAAACCCAGGGATAGGAGGAAGGGGCAGATGAAAAACAGGGCGAAGCCCGCCATCCCGGGCAGAACGAATCCAATGCCGCCCTGTCCGCGCCGCAGAAACAAAGCGCTTACGGTTTCGCCGGACGCAGACCGCTTACTCATTTAAATACAATTCCACTTTATTTTGCAAAGCTGCCGCTACTTCGTCGGCGCTTTTTATCCCGTCGAAGAAGTATTGTACTTCGGCCTGGATCATGGCGTCGATGGTATTGTCGCGGATGGTATAGGTGTCGATCCGGTCGGAAAGCTGCTCTGTCGCTTCCACGCAGCGGCGCAGCGCTTCGCGTTGCGCATCGTCAAGTTCCATAACGCCCGGCGTTCCGCCGTTTCCGGCGCCCGGCCCGCCAAAGGCGCCGGTCATGGCCAGTTCCGCCTTTTGTGCCCGGGCTTCGTTATGCAGCGGCAGAGAGAGCATATTGAGATTGGTGGAAAGCTGCATTTCCTCGCTCAACAGGAACTTGAGGAAAGCCCATGCGGTCTGCTGATTTTTGCCTGCCGCATTCATCGCGTAGCCGTATTGGAAGGTGAAGGGCGTCTGCCCTTTGGCGTCCGCCTCGATTCCGGCGATGGCGTCGTCGTCCTCGATACCCTGGAGGCTTCCGCCGCCTCCCGTCATCATCACATTGGTGCGATGGGCCAGATCCCGGGTAAATTCCTGCTGCAACGAAAAGTTGTTCTTCGGTTTGAAGAAGAAGCGTTCTGTCGGCAGGCTTGGCCCGTCCCCCCGCATCATCGATCCGGCGTCCATCTGAGCGGTCACACTTTCGCTGATGTACCCCAGGCGTTCATACGTTTTCACGGACTCCAGCATTTGCGCAAACAAGCCGTTCGTAAAGTAGGCTTGCCGGTTAGCCAGATCAATCAGGCTGCTGTATTGTTCTTTCAGCAGACGGGCAAATACGCCGCTGGTCATGCCCATAGTAGAACCGCCGGCTCTCGAATACCCGCTTTGATTGAATATCTTGGCGCTGCCGTCAAACAAAGGGGCGGCCAGGTCGAGCAGTTCCGTCGAGGACCAGGCGCTGCCTGGTCCGAAATCGACGTCGCTGTCCCGGATCAGACTGCTGTCATAGGTGAAATAATCGAAGGCGTAATCCAGAGGAAGGTACCACAGGCCGCCTTGATAGCGAAGCGCTTCCAGTATATTTGTGCGATAATCGGAAAGCTTGAAATCCGGATCCGCTTCCATCAGTGCGCCTAAATCCGTCAGTTGCCCGCTTTCGGCGAACTGATACATCGGAAGGATGTCGGCGGCCAGGATGTCCGCGCCTGTCCCGCTCATCAGGGCAGTATTGACTCTGCTGATGTAGTCGCCGCGGGCCGACGGGTCTTCGTCCATTTGCACAGCCTGCATCCGCATATCCCCCTGCTCCGCTGTCTTAATTTCCGGCATGTCGGAGAAGGTTTCTATATTCACTTTCGTACCGGGGTATTTTTCTTCAAACAGGCGGGCCGCCTCCTCCAGAAAAGGTCTCTGGGTCAAGGATTCAAAGGCGGAAACCGTGATTTCCCCGCCGATCTCCCCACTGAGGGCCGCAGGCGTTCCGG
>WRNN01000271.1 GCA_009776595.1 Clostridiales bacterium | reverse complement strand
ATTGAAAATGATCAGATATACTTTTATGACCCTGTTAACAACAGGTATTATCCAAGCACCGGCATGTTTGGCGGATTGCACCGCAGCACGATATGTAATCTCGTATTGAAAAATCCTCTTATTTCGTATGACGCCTTCGCGTCTTCTAGTGATGCCCACATGGGAGCGCTGGCGGGAATTGCTTTCGGCGCGCAGATACGCGACGTAGCGATAGATAATCCTGTAATCAAAATTGATGAATTGAGCGGTAACACTATTATAGGCGGCGTAGTCGGCTACGCGCATAGTTGCGATGCGTCTCAATCATACACGATCGGGAGCAGCTTACCTCTGAATGTAACGATCATCAATGGTGTGGACGTATACGGTCGCGGAGACGAAGGCGGGTTAATCATTGGAAATATGAATAATTTGAGTAGAGCCTATATAGGCGGCGTCGCCGGAATCAGCTATAACAGCGTGATAACCTCCTGCGCCGTATTTGATCTACCAATCAACCTGAACACCGATCCGATACCAGATGATTATAACATCTGTGCAGGCGGGATAGTCGGCTATTCTTCCATGACGGAAGAAATCCTCACCGGATTCTGTCTGCTGAACAATCTATCGTCAAGGCCGAATATTACTTTTAATGATGGTAACGAATTCCCGGACTCCTCAAATGACAATGTAAATGTTGGCGGCCTTGCGGGATATATATATAACGACTCCGTAGTAAACAATTTATATTTCGGCGACCTGTATTGGGACGACAGTGACGGCGTTGGCGACGGCTTTACTACCGACGAAGATAACAATTATCTGTATGGTATGTTTGGCTATGTCGAATATGACGAAGCCGGATTTGTATTCAGCCACAATTACAGTTTCGCTGATTGTTATGAAGAAGCAGATGATAACGTATGGGATTTCGGCGCCGGCGACGGAGCGTTATACGGCGTCCTCAACGGCGCCGGCAAGTCGTCCGCGGCGGCAGTGACTGCCGAACATAGTGGATACTCTCTGGCGCAAGCCTTAGCGACATACCGAAACTGGAAAACAGGGGACTATCCGGATGGTTCACCGGCTGAACAGGAACAAGTGGAGTATTTGCACCCCTATCAAGCGCCCTTCCTCACCAGGGAAGCTATAGAGGAGCCTATACCAAATCCGACAGCGCCCACCATCTCCGGCTCGATGGCCATGTCCCTGACGGAAGGCTATGAGGCGACGTCAACCGAAGCCTACATCATAACAGGCACAGGGACGGTGACGATGGAAAAGACTTCCGGCGATCCTGCTATCACCTGGAACAATATAACAAAGAGACTGGATATCGCTGCCGGCCTCCCGGTTGGATCTTACCTCGTTGAACTGAAGGCGAGCAACGGAACGGCGCCGGATGCAACGCTTACTTTCACGCTCACCATAACAGCCGCCAGCACTGCGCCCACGATCTCCGGCTCGATTGCCATGTCCCTGACGGAAGGCTATGAGGCGACGTCAACCGAAGCCTATATCATATCAGGTACAGGGACGGTGACGATGGAAAAGATTTCCGGCGATCCTGCTATCACCTGGAACGATACAACAAAGAGACTGGATATCGCTGCCGGCCTCCCGGTTGGATCTTACCTCGTTGAACTGAAGGCGAGCAACGGAACGGCGCCGGATGCAACGCTTACTTTCACGCTGATGGTCAGTGAGAGAACCTCCGGTGGCAGCGGCGGTGGCGGAAGTCTTAGCATCGACGTGAAGTACAACGCCAACAGCGGCGCGGGGATCATGTACGGCGATTCGGTGTCGTCAGGGAGCGACTATTACATCAGAGCAAACAGTTTTACCCGCGATGGGTATGTCTTTGCCGGCTGGAATACCAATGCGGACGGAAGCGGGACATACTATGCGGATCTGGGTATGATCAGCAGTTTATCGCAGAATGTTGAGCTTTTCGCACAATGGACGGCTGCACAGACAGCAGTACAACCGGGGGGAGATTCTGAAACGGAAGAACAGAAAGAGGATGAAGTTATTCAGGAATACCGTCAGGACAATGCTACCTCCGGGCAGACCACTGCGGACACTGAAACAATGGAATGGGTTGATGAAGAAATACCGCTTGCCGCTTTGCCGAAAACCGGCGATAATAGCGTTTCATTTTATCTATCGATGGTGTTTGAGATCTGTCTGGTATGGATGGCAGCAGTCGGCTGTTTCAGTATAAAAATGCGCGGCGATCAAACTAAATAAGCTCAGCAACTGAACTGTTTGAGAAGGAAAAAGGCTGGTACTATGTTTCTGTACCTACCAGCCTGAGTAAACCGCTTACGCACCTTGCTGATCGCGGTTTAATTGCGGTAACCGCTACAATTGGCGTTTCGAGCTGGCCGACGTCGCTTCTGCCGATGGGCGACGGCACGCACTTTATCGCCTTGCCTGCCAAAATTCGCAAAAAAGAGAATTTGTCCCTTGGCTCGATGGTCAAGGTATCATTTGCGGTCCGCGAGAGGAAATGAGCATGAATATGTCTGAGAATATGCCCGGTAACACAAAGCATGAGCTGCAGGAGGCCATCCGCTCAATAAACTCAACGCTTGGAAAATGCGAAAAGGCGATAACAAAACTAAAACCGGGAACATCGTCGCATACGCTGACGAAGCGGCGAATCGAAGCGTTTAATATTGCCGTCTCTCTGATAGAAAGAGAGCTGAGAAACGAATACACCGCTGAGAATCCTGTTGATGAACTGAAGCTTCGCCTATTCTATGACGGCGATATCCCGCTGATGGAGCGATGGCTGTATGCGCCGCATGTCGCTGCATGGTACAAACATCCAGACCATTGGCTGCGGGAATTGCGTGAGCGGCGCGGTGAATTCTCTTTCCTGTCGCACTATATCGTCGAGTACGAGGAAAAGGCCGTCGGGTTTTGCCAGTATTATGACTGCTTCCATAGCCGGTTGCATGAGGTCTGGAATGACGAATGGAAAGTCGGCGACAAACAAGGGGAAGTGTTCAGCATAGACTACCTTATCGGCGAAACGGAATACCTGCGCCGCGGGCTTGGGAAAAGGATCGTCGCGGAACTGATGGGCAAATTGCGGGCGATTGGCGCTATAAGGTGCATTGTATCGCTGGAGCCGGATAATATAGCTTCCCGCAGGGTTCTGGAAGCCAATGGCTTTACAATGCGCAATGGGGATTATGTGCTTAATATTGCTGAATCTACGAAAACAAAACAGGTGAAGTCCGGGGGATGAATAATGCCTAAATTGCTTTATCAGGGACATGGAAGTATCAGGCTGACCGCTGACGACGGGCGCGTCATCTACGTGGATCCCTACAAGGGAAAAGGTTATGACGT
>WRNN01000270.1 GCA_009776595.1 Clostridiales bacterium | reverse complement strand
GCGGGTGGAGCCTTACGGTATATTGGGTGTTTACATCATTCCGGCGACGATCGCCCAGTATGGCGTCGTGATTGCCGATGATATGCAGGAATTGCGTACAAAGGCGGGCGTGAGCGATTTTGTCCTCACCGTTAAGGGCGACATTAAGTATGCCCTTGGACGTTACGATATCAAAAGCGTCAACGGCAGTCCGGTGCAGATCAACAATATATTGCGCTATATCCCGGAGGGCGAGGGGATGCTGTCCATCACCCAATCTGCCGGCGAGGTCAGAATGACAAGCACATCGGGAAAGCTGGCGGTGCAGGGCGTCAGCCTCGGGAGGGCCAGATTAAGCGCCAGCGTGCAAAACGGGAAAATCTACCGGGATACCATGGGCGCAAGTTTCAACCGCGACGACTATCTGAGCATCAACTGGACGCCGGACGGCAACGAACATGAAACGGGCGGCTTCCGCCTGGTAGCGAAAAACGGCATCTCGGTAGAGGCGGACAGCATCATCCTATTTAAGGATTCCGTCGTATTCGGCGGAGGGCTGAACCTGGGCATCCCGCTGTACAAAGACACTTCCCTTNACCTGATCGGCATCGANGTTATACGCATGCAGTTTTCGCTTAACGACAGCGGTTCCCTGCAGTTCAAAGGCGTGGAAGCCGACGGCAGCTTCACCTTGCCCGAGGATGTGGCGCTGGCGTCATTCGTAGACCTTTATGCCTACGGGAGCGCCTACATCAATACCTTCGACGGCACGGGAACCTATCTCCTGGACGGCGGGCTGGGCGTCGTGGTCGCCACTTTCGATGCTTCGCTGCATTTGAAGCCCTGGTACGGCATCACCATGCTGGACAAGATAGCTCTCAGCCTGGGTTCCAATATCAGCGGCATCGATTTGTTTCCCCTGGTCCCGCAGATGATCATGCTGACAGGCGCTTCCGGGAGCATCAGCGGGCTGGCGGCTACGGTAAACCGGGAAGGATACTATTATGTCCCCCCCGCAAGGGTTGGCNTGGGCGTNGCTNTCGAGTTCGCGCAGTTTTTCACTGCNGCAGGNGATNTCGACTTCGGGCCGTCCGGCATCCGCTTCAATCTGAACCCGTCCTTCGGCAAAAGCGTCCTGCNTTTCGAACCTTTTGAACGCTTCGGCGGCGAGTTGAAATTTACCGACACTTCCGCTTATGCTATGGTGGAAGCGCGCGCCGTCATCTTTAAGGATTATGAAATCATCCGCGCCGGCGGGAGCGTATACTTCGGTGTAGAAAAAAGCCAAAACAGCTGGAATCCAAGATTCAGGTTCGGCGGTTATCTATACGGGTCAGTGAAAATTCCGGTGGTGAAGATCACCGTTGTCAGCGCCGAAGTCTCCATCAATGAAACGATGGCCTATGTCGACGGGAAAGTCATCGGCTTTATTCCCTACAGTCTGGAGGTCTATTGGAATAAAGGGCCGAGGCAAAACGGCGACGGCAGTTTCAGGCCGGCGTCCCTGTCGCTGCCCGGTCAGTCTCTTGGCGGCGCTGCGCCAACGGCGGAAATACACGAAACTTTATATGAAGACGGCGCGGCTGTCGGCGAAGTTGTCGCCTTTGGCAACTGGGACGTTGTCTCACGGAGCCGCCGGAGCGGACAGGGCGTGCTCCCCGGGGGCCCTGCCGGCATCCTGCCGCTGGCGCTGACGATAGGCGATACGACGGATACGCTTGGCGAAGGGGAATTCTTCATTATAAGAAACCTGTACAGCAGTCAAGTCACGCTTTATGATGAGACAAAGGGTGAAAATGTCTCCCTGCTCTTCCCGAAAGAATTGCCGGGCAATGGATTTGTCACCGACGAGGCCCTCAATTATCCCGGCGTTAACGCCTATGCCTACATGGACGGCAGTACGCCTGTACTGTGGCTGGCGCCGGGCGCCGGCAGATATACGATCAAACCTCAGGAGAGTACAGTGGAGTATGATGTGGACGTCATACGGGCAAATCCGCTTCCGGCGCTAACCGGCTTGAGCTTTTCAGCCGCTGCCGGCGGCGGAACGGCCTCCTGGACGACGGAGAACCTGGATACGGTCAACAATGACTATTCTATCGACCTGCTCATGGAAAACACGGAAAATGGGGATGCCTATATCCTCCAAAGCAGCATACCGGCGACGGATGGGGGATATGGGATTACACAAGCGGATATCCCCTACGGGATGGTCTCCGGTGAATACGAGCTGCGGGCTTACCTTTACAGCGTGCCGAAATCGGACGCCGGGACCGGCAAACTGATTGGCGCGAGTACTGCAGCGGCGACTTACACGCAGGTCAACCCCGATACGCCGGGCAAGGTTTCTGCCTTGCGTGTGGAAGCGGCGGGCGGCGGCGCTTTTGCCGTAGAATGGGCAAGTATAGGCGATGACGTCCACTATATGCTTAGCGCGTACGATCAAAACGGAAAAGCCGTGATGACAGAGCCGCAGAGCGATACCGTGGATCTGGACGATGGCGAGGCACAATGGGAGGAAGACGCGATGATCACCGCGCAGCCCGTAGCCTGGTCTGTTTCGCCGGATATGCGGCTGCCGGACGGAAGCTACGGCATACTCATCAGCGGTATTCCGGTAGGGGAAAGTTATGATATCGAGATAAGCCCGATACGATACAAGCTCGAAACGGCGGGAACGGAAGGTTCACAAGAGAGGAAAATCGACAGCGTAGTGGGAGAATCAACAAAATCAGGGCTTGTCCTGCTTCCCTCGCCGAATTACCCGGTGATCACAGCGTCCTTCACCGATTGTCTGACGATGGATGACGGGGACGACGGCCTCCATGTCTACGCCGCGGAAGGGTTCAGCATGGAAGTCAGCTTTGGCGGGGAGGCCTGCGGCTACACGCTTGATGTTGATCAAGAGACAATACACCAAGGCAAGGGAAGCGGGTTCACTCATTCCTTCGAAGGCGGCGGTGAAAGGGCGTCGCAGTATGTACGGATTACCGCCGTCAACAGCGACGGAGACGCCGGGTACTACTATTTCAGCGTGTACTATGACGCGATGCAGCCCAGCCTGTATATCGTAACAGACGGGAACGGCACGATTGTAGCGGATACGGACGGCGCATTTGCGGTTCATGGCTATACCGACCCTTACAATACCGTCTCCCTGTTTGGGGACGACCCGGACACCGTCCGCGCGGACAGCGAGGGCGCCTTTGTCCTGACGGGGCAGTTGGCGCCTATGGGCTCAGCTTCTGCGGACGATGAAAACGCTGCGCTTTTCACTCTTGGCGTGGTGAATCCGGTGGGCTCCGCGGCGGCACAAACCTTCCTGGTCGTGCGGGAAAGCGAATATGAAGGCGCCATCAGCGGTATCAC